>JANYCP010000237.1 GCA_025360265.1 Gemmatimonadota bacterium | reverse complement strand
CGCGACAAGGCGCCCACCGACCCGAATCCCATCGCGAGTGTCGCCGCGATTCCGTACGGAACATGGGAGATGCTTCGACCAGGCGCCGATGTGGCGATTCTCGGCGTCGGGACGATGGCCTTGCCGGCGCTTGCGGCGGCGGAATTGCTCGCTGCTGAAGGGATTAACGCCGCGGCGGTGAACGCCCGCTTCATGAAGCCGATGGATGAAGCGATGCTTGCGGAAATTGTTGGCAACTGTCGCCTGGTGGTGACGGCCGAGGAAGGGACGATTGTGAATGGATTCGGGGCAGCGCTGGCGCGGCGGTTGCAGGAATCGCATCCTGATGTGCGTGTGTTGTGCATGGGCATCGCCGATGAACTGATCGTGCAGGCCCCGCGGAATGATCAGCTGGCCCATCACGGGCTGACGGCATCCGGAATTGCGGCAAGGGTGCGTGCGGCGATGCCAACCGCCAAGGTGCGCTGAGCGGCCCTGTGCGCATCGGACTCGTCGGCAACCCGCGTTACGCCGGGCTCGAATCGGCGATGGTCGATACCGTGAAGCTGGCGGGAGCGCGCGGTTGGGCGCTCTCCGCCGATCCCGACCTCGCCGCTCTGGCGAACACGAAGCTCCCTGAAATTGATCCCGACTCCATCGACCTCCTCGTCACGTTTGGCGGTGATGGCACGCTGTTGCGCGGTGCGCGGTTGCTCAGCGGTCGCAGCGTGCCGATTCTCGGCGTCAATTTTGGTCGCGTCGGGTTTCTCACTTCTGTCGCGCGCGACGGTGCGCGTGCCGCACTGCTTGCCTTTGCCGCGAATGAACATCGCCTCTCGCCTCGCAGCGCACTGCTTGCGCGGATTCGTTCGGCCGATGACACGGTTCGCGACGAGCATTTCGCACTCAATGATGTGGTACTGCACAAGGGCGGCGTTGCGCGGGTGGTGCGATTCCAGGTCCTCATTGATGACGAGCCGATGGGCCCGGTGTCGGGTGATGGCCTGGTGATCGCCTCGCCCACTGGATCGACGGCCTATTCGCTGAGTGCCGGCGGCCCTGTCGTGGTGCCGTCACTCGAGGCCACAGTGGTGACGCCAATC
Organism: Gemmatimonadota bacterium; assembly: GCA_025360265.1. Lineage (GTDB taxonomy): Bacteria > Gemmatimonadota > Gemmatimonadetes > Gemmatimonadales > GWC2-71-9 > Palsa-1233. The sequence continues at coordinate 2,793 of JANYCP010000237.1, read as the reverse complement.
TGTGCACATTCGCTCGGTGTACGGCCACTGGTCGTTCGTGCCGACGCCGTGATCCGAGTAGAGGCCGTCGACCCGCGTCCGAGTGAGCTGCTGGTGTCGTTCGATGGCCAGCAAACCGCGCTCTTTGGACCGGATGACAGCCTCGAAGTCACCCGTTCCACCAAGGGCGTTGTGCTGGTGCGCTTCGGCGAACCCGGTTTCTTCCGAACCCTTCGCGACAAGCTTCAGTGGGGCGATCTGACCGACCGGGAACCGTGACCCTCGTCATGCTCCGCGTTCGCGATCTTGCCACCATCGCCGACGTCACACTCGAACTTGGGCCCGGGCTCAACGTACTCACCGGTGAAACCGGCGCTGGCAAGTCTATGCTGGTGGACGCACTCGCCCTGCTTCTCGGTGATCGCGCTGATCGCGCCGCGATCCGGCCCGGTGCAGCAAAGGCTGTGGTCGAAGGCGTCATCGAGGCGATTCCTGCCGCGACGCGCGCCCATCTCGATGCGTCGGGCATCGACGTTGATGAGTCACTGGTGATTCGTCGCGAGGTGACTGCGGAAGGGCGATCACGGGCCTGGATCAATGGTTCACCCACGACCATCGGTGTGCTGGCTTCCGTGGGCGAATCACTGATCGACCTGCACGGTCAGCACCAGACGATTCAACTCCTCGATGCCGAGATGCAACGCGCGCTCCTCGATGCGTATGGGCACGCCGAGGCGGCAGTGCACGCTGTGCAGCACGCACACCAGGAACTCGCGACGTTACGCCAGCAACAACAGAATCTGGTGTCGCGTCGCGATGACGCGCAGAAGCGCGCTGACTGGTTGCGCCACGTGGTCCAGGAAGTCGACGCCGCCAAGCTTCGGATCGGTGAAGAAGAGGGACTGGAGCGTGATGCGATGCGTCTTGGTCAGGCGGGTACGCTGTCGGAGCACGCCGGACGGCTTGTTGAGTCAATCGATGACGACGAGTCGGGGGCTCGCGCAGCGCTCGGCCGCGCCGACCGCGCACTGAACCCGCTGGAGCGGGTGGATTCGGAGACGGCCCGTTGGCGAGAACTGCTCGACGCTGCGTACGCCGCGCTTGACGAGCTCTCGCGAGTGGCGCAGGAATACCTCGACGGGATCGCTGAGGATCCCGCTCGCCTGGCGGAGCTTGAACGCCGGCGCGATCTGTTGCACGAGCTCCGACGCAAGCATGGTGCGACGCTGATCGATGTCTTGGCGACGCGTGATGCTGCGAAGGCCGAACTCGATCTGCTTGACACTGCGGATCTTGATCTTCGTGGCATGGCAGCGCGGATTGGTGGGGCAGAGCAGGGGCTCGCTGCGGTGGCTGGCGAGTTGACGGCGCTGCGCAGGACGGCTGCGGAGAGAATGGCGCGCGAGATCACCCGTTTGCTGCCACGGCTCGGCCTCGGTGGCGGCGAGTTCTCGGTTGAACTGGCCCCGCTACATAAACCGGGTCCTCATGGTGCCGAGGCGATCACGTTCCAGGTGCGCCTCAACAAAGGGATGGAGGCCCGGCCCCTTGCTCGGGTCGCATCCGGAGGAGAGCTGTCACGGTTGATGCTTGCACTCAAGGTGGTCCTTGCTCGTCAGGATGCCGTGCCGACATTGGTTTTCGACGAAGTCGATCAGGGCATCGGTGGCGAGGTTGGCGTTCGCGTTGGTGAATCGCTTGCGCGAGTCGCGGAACGACATCAGGTACTGGTGATTACCCACCTTCCGCAGATTGCCGCACGGGCCGATCGACATCTACGCATCGCCAAGGCAACGCGAGGCGGCGTGGCCACGAGCGATGTGTCGGTCTTGCACGGCGAAGATCGGGTATTGGAACTTGCGCGGATGCTGGGTGATCCCGATAGTGATGCGGCGCGCCGGATGGCGCAGTCGCTACTGAATCCTGCGGTTACTGCTTGATCAGCGGACGGTAGATCCGCAGGTAGACCCGCGTCGTCAGGTTGTCTGGCATGATGCCAGCAGTGCTTTTCAGCGTGCGCTCGATCGACCATCCCGCCTCGACCGGCAGCGAGACCGCGCCGCGCCGCGAACGCCCATCATGGAAATAACTGAAGCCGAGTCCCAGGACGAACGCATTGGCGGCGCTGCCAGTATCGAGTGCGGTCGGATCGACGTTCGCGATCGGCGACTGGCCGGTGAGATAGCTGCTGCTGCTTGCTCCGCGGCGCCAGTACTGGACAAGCCCACTGAGTGACAGATGTTGTGCGAACGTGATCCACGGGCGCGCGGTCAGTGCGATGCTGTCGCCGAGGTTTGTGGTGATGGCGGCGAGAAATCCTGGCGGCACCAGAAGATTGTCAGGTGCGGTGGGGCGGGTGAGGAGATTGACCGGCAGATGGTGCTGAAACGTTGCCTCAGCGCGGAGTCCCAGCGTATGGGTACCATGCTCGAGGATGCCGTCGAGCTGAATCGACTTGCCGCGCACGCCGGTTCCCTGGTCGAGCAGGATGCCTGGATTGGCTGCCGTAGCGTTGGGAAACTGTCCGGTGCCGCGCACCCACGCCGAAGTCCAGCTGCTGCTGGTTGGGTTCACCTTGCCAACCAGCTGCACCGCCACGCCCGCCGACATGTCTCCGATGCCCCAGTGCGGAAGATTGTTCGGCGAACTGAGGCCAATCCCCGTGGGTTCGTTGAGCAGACTATTGAAGTCGGCGCTGCTCAGTGTCGTCGTGGGGAACTCCGGAGACTCGGTGAATGGCGTCGGCAGCGCCAGCGCCCCACTCAGCGTTGCTTGCAGCGCGGCAATCTTCGCGAGCAGCTGGATCGTGTTCGG
>JANYCP010000163.1 GCA_025360265.1 Gemmatimonadota bacterium | reverse complement strand
GCCGACGAAACCGATTCCGCCATGCTCAGCGCAGTCCTGGTGCGTTGGTACCTGCTGGCGGATGGCAAGGCGAAGCGGATCGTGCTGCCATTTGTTCCGGCCGACATGGATGCCGTGGTGGAGCTGTTGCCCGGTCACCGGATCGCGATACCACAACGCGGCCTCGCTGCACGCTGGAGTGAGTTGGCCGAGCAGAACGCACGCCACCTGCTGGAATCGCTGCGACTCGAAACCTTTGAGAGCGATGAACGCGCCGAGGACCCGGTGTACGCGCTGGGGCGGGAACTCGGTCTCACGGTGGTGCCGCGCGTGTTCATCTGTGTTGACATCTCCACCAATCAGGGCCGCGACACCGTGGGATCGCTGGTGACATTTGATGGTGGCCGTCCGAAGAAGGCCGAGTACCGCAAGTTCAAGATCAAGGGAATCGCCCAGCAGGATGACTACGCTGCGATCCATGAAGTGGTCACCCGTTACTTTCGCCGCCGCATCGATGAATCGAAGCCACTGCCAGACCTCGTCGTGATCGATGGTGGCAAGGGACAGTTGAGCGCTGCGCTGGACGCGATGACTGCGGTCGGCGTGCCAGATCTTCCGCTGATCTCGCTCGCGAAACGTGATGAAGAGATCTACTTTCCCGGCCAATCCGAGCCATTGCGTCTGCCGCGTCGCAGCCCGGCATTGCGGCTGCTGCAACGGGCCCGCGACGAAGCACACCGGTTTGGCGTGGCGTACAACAGAAAGCGCCGGACTGAACGCACCATTACTTCGGCGCTGCTGAATATTCCCGGCATTGGCGCCAATCGGCGCACTGTACTGCTGCAAGCTTTTGGTTCACTGGCGGCCGTGCGCACAGCATCGATCGCCGATGTCGCTGCACTGCCGGGCTTCTCGGAAAAGATCGCGACGCGGCTGCTTGATTACCTGAAGGAGCACTGAATGGATTGGCATCTGGAATGTTCGGATTGCGGAACCACGTCTCCACCAGATGGATTGCCGTCGGTGTGCACGGCGTGTGGCCGGCCCTGGCTGGTGCGCTATCCCGATCGCACGCACCCGGTAACGGAGCGCGCCGAAGTTCGACGGCGCCATGGGATGTGGCGCTATCGCTCGTTCCTCCCGTTGGTGCCCGATGAACACCCGATCACCCTCGGCGAAGGCGACACGCCGATGCTCGGCGCACCCCGCCTCGCGGCGGCCCTGGGGCTTGGCGCGATCCTGATCAAAGACGAAGGGTGCAACCCGACCGGCTCATTCAAGTCACGCGGATTGAGCGCGGCGATCACTCGCGCGATGCATGGTGGTGCAAAGCGGTTCACCGTACCGACCGCTGGAAACGCCGGTGTCGCGAGTGCGGCCTATGCTGCACGTGCTGGTGCGCACGTGCGCGTGTTCGCGCCACGCACGACGCCGCAAGCAATTCTCGCGCAGATCGTCTCGTTTGGTGGCGACCTCGTGCTGCTCGACGGGCATATCGGCGACTGTGGCAAGGCATCGCGTGCCTATGCGGCCGAGAGTGGCGCAATGGACTTGAGCACCCTGCGCGAACCGTATCGCATCGAGGGGAAGAAGACGCTGGGGTTGGAGATCGCTATGCAACTCAACTGGACGCTACCTGACGCCGTCATCTACCCCACCGGTGGCGGGACTGGCTTGATCGGGATGTGGAAAGCGTTCCATGAACTGAGGGACGCCGGGTGGGTGACCGCCGACCTGCCGAGGATGTTCACCGTGCAAAGCACCGGGTGCGCGCCGATCGTCAAGGCATTCAATGAGGGCGCGGTACAGGCCGAACCCTGGTCAGACCCCTGGACGATCGCCAGCGGCCTGCGGGTGCCTGGGCCGTTGGGGGACAAGCTGATGCTCAAGATCCTCCGGGAGACCGGTGGCGGGGCGCTGGCGGTGCCAGACGAGGCGATGAGCGAGCTGGCAGGGGTCGGGACTCGGTCGGAAGGCATCGATTTCTCGCCGGAAGGAGGCGCCTCCATTGCTGCCGCCGTAGAACTACAGAGGCAGGGTGTGCTCAAACCCACCGACCGAGTCGTCCTGTTCAATACTGGCGCGGGATGGCTGTACCGGGACGCTGGCACGGTGCTCGGCGGGGCCTGACCGGGGCTATTTTAGGCTTCCGAAAGTTGGCTGAGGCAGTAGTTCCAACCCGAGACGGCCCGGGGACGTATTTAGAGGTATTGGGACGAGCCGAACGGCCGCCCAATTCTGACCTTTCAGGAGTGCTACTCGATGAGGCACACAACGATCGCGGCGCTGGCTGGCTTGGCAGTGCTGACCGCTCCGCTCGCTGCGCAAACTCAATACAACGCTCGCGTTGCCCAGGCCATGAACCCGGGCGGCAAATACATCGCACCAATTTGCCCGCTCAAGGGCGGTGATTTTCGTACCAGCAGTGCAGGGCTTTACCTCAAGACGGCCACCGAGGGCTTCAAGGATCAGAGCATCGGCGTCAGCCAGGTGAGCACGACGACGTACAACGAAGGACTCAAGAAGGCGCTGAACTCGGCGAAGGAAGCCGTGGCCAACAACCCCAACAATGCAGCAGGGTGGTACTACCTCGCGCGCGCGTCGATTCAGTTGGGCGATCTCAAGGGTGCCGACACGGCCTTCACGCGCCTCGAAGCATTGTCGCCGGAATGTGGTCCGTCCGAGATCAAGGGGATGCGGCAGAAGGCGTGGCTCGTGCTGGTCAATCCAAGTGCCGAGTTTTTGAAGAACAAGCAATTCGATTCGGCGCTGACCGTGCTGCGCGACGCCAACACCATTGCGCGCTATTACCCGCAGGGCTTCTACAACCTCGGCGCGACGTTTGCGAACATGACGCCGGCGCAGCCTGACAGCGCGATCTACTATTTCAAGATTGCGGCCGACAAGGCGGCAACTGATCCGTCGCTCGCCGAGACGTTGAAGAGCACGACGTACAATTTGGGTTTCCTGTATCAGCAAATGGGCGACAATCCGAATGCGATCGCCGCATACAAGAAGTACCTGGTGCTCGACCCGACGAATGACTTGGTGAAGCGTTCGCTGATTACGCTTCTGCGTGCGACCGGAACCGCAGCGAACAACGTCGAAGCGTCGCAGCTCGATGGTGAGCGAAAGGCTGCGGGGAAGATGAGTTCGTCGGAGCTTGCTTCGGAAGGTGTCCGGTTGTTCAACGAGAAGAACTATGCCGGCGCGGTGGATGCGTTCAAGTCGGTGCTTGCGACCGATCCGAACAATCACGACGCTGCGTTCAACCTCGCGAATGCGTACTACGCACTGGGCGATGCCAAGAATCTGATTGACGCATCGAAGTCGTTGTTGGTGACCGATCCGCTGAACCAGCTGAACATCAAGCTGCTGGC
>JANYCP010000114.1 GCA_025360265.1 Gemmatimonadota bacterium | reverse complement strand
GGTGAGTGCCTTCACGATTGGTCACTCGCTCACGCTGGCGCTCGCCGCCCTGAACATTGTGCGCTTCCCGATACCGCTGGTGGAATTCCTGATTCCCTGCACCATCATCGTCGCCGGCATGGAGAATCTCTTCCATCGAGGTCAGCGCCCCCACGGTTGGCTCCGCCCGACGCTCGCCGGCGGATTTGGCCTGGTGCACGGCGCGGGGTTCGCCACGACACTGCGCGATCTCTTTGATGGCAGCGTGGCGGTGCCATTGGTGGGCTTCAACATTGGCATCGAACTTGGCCAGATGCTGGTGCTTACGCTGATGATCTGCGCATTGACACTGGCGGATCGCGCACTGCGCAATGCGGCGGGCAATACCGTCGCCGCGCTCACCTGGCGCATCCGGCTCACGTCGATTGCCGCGGCAAGTGTCGCGTTCGTCATGGCCGCACAGCGCGCACCGTGGTAAGGTCGCGCCGCACCATCTGGCTTGGCGGACTGGTGCTGCTGCTCGCCGCATGGCGCAGCCATCCGATTCACGCCGCGCGTATTGAGATCGACGCCGCGGCCGACGGCACCGTGCAGGTGGTGGTTCGGGTGTACCGCGACGACTTTCCAGCGACGTCCACCCTCGCCAGTATTGGCGCGTACCTCGACCGTGCGCTGGTAATTACCGATGGACGGGACCGGCGTGTCGCCCTGATCCCGACCGAAATGGTTCTTGAAGGTGATCGCCTGAAGATTTCGCTTACGGCCAAGTCCGCTGCAGGTCTCAAGCGAGGGCATGTCGGCCTGACGCTGCTGCAGGAACAGTTCAGCGATCAGGTCAACGTAGTGGATGCCCGGGTGCAAGGGATTCGGACACAGATGGTATTTCTCCGCGGCGACGGTCCGCAGGCACTGCCATGATGCCTCGCGCTTGTGACCCTGCGGCCCTGCCCGGTAGTATTGCGGTTCGGAAGGAATTGCCCGCAATCACCGGAGTTGCCCCGTTCCTGAAACGGTCCGATCGACTGCACTGCCGAACCACGACGACCTGCCCCTCATCGAAGCGATGATGCGGGGAGATCAGTCTGCCATGTCTACCCTCTACGATCGCTACGCGCCCGGCGTCCTCGGCTTGGCACTACGGATCACTCGCGAGCAGGCCGACGCGGAGGACGTGGTGGTTGATACGTTCGCCCAGGTGTGGCGCGACGCTTCACGATTCGAACTTGGACGCGGCTCGGTTGGGGCATGGGTCGCTACGATTGCCCGCAGCCGCGCGCTCGACCTGGTGCGGTCACGGAGCCGCCGTCGCAACCTCGACGACGCGGCCGAAGCAGAGGCAAACACCACGCCGCCGGCGATGGGCGCAACGACTCCCTCACCGATCGCAAACGTGCTGGCGGACGAACGCTCACGTCGGGTCAAGGCGGCGCTCGAGACACTACCTCCTGCGCAGCGGGCCGCGCTCGAGCTCGCCTACTTCGACGGACTCTCACAGAGCGAAATCGCAGAACGACTCGTTGAACCGCTGGGCACGGTCAAGACTCGAACACGTCTCGGCTTGCGACGACTGAAGGAACTGCTGGCGCCACTGGGTCCCGGAGGGATCGCATGAGCGAAATGCCGCACGATCCGATGCGCGACCTGGTCGAGGAATACGCACTGGGACAGCTGGACGACGTGCAACGGGCTGTGTTCGAGACGCGCCTTGCCGACGACGCAGCACTGCGACGTGAGCTTGCCGAAACACTCAACACCCTTGGCGAGCTAGCGTTGAGCGCACCAGTCGCCCTGCCTGCGACGCTCAAGAATCGGGTCATGGCAGGCGTCGCCAATTCGCCGCCGGCGCAGAGTTCGAACGTGATTGCATTTGCTTCTCCGGCGCGCCGTTCTCGCGCGACGCTCTATCTCGGAGCAGCCCTCGCCGCGTCGCTGATGCTGGTGGCCCGACTGGCGTTCGACCTTCGCGCCGCGCAGGATGAGGCGGCAAACGCACGACGCCTGTCGGTCAGCACGGCCCGAGTGACGGCACAGCTCGACTCGCTGATCGCACAGCTGACCGACCCGGGCACCGAGACCGTCACCCTCGCCGCCACGGGCGAAGCCAAGCCGATCATCAAGGCATATATCAACCGGGCAAGGCGTTCAGTCACGCTGTCGGCGACTCAGCTGGAAACATTGCCCGCCGGGCGGGCGTATCAGCTATGGTTCATTGTCGGCGCCAAGGCCGTCCCGTCGGTGACGTTTACGTCGGATTCGAGCGGCCACGCATTGGTGAGAGAAATTGCCATGCCAGCTGGTGCGGTGGCAGCTACCGCGATTACCGAGGAACCTGCTGGCGGCTCGCTCGCACCGACAACGAAGGTCATTTTCGTCGGCAAACTCGCAACGGAGTAACCCAGATGTTCGCGCTCCTCGTCTCGCTTCACATGATCGTCGCACCGGTGCCAGCAGCCCCGGTTCATTACAAGCTGATCAACAAGAGCACCGTCGACCTCGGCATGGGTGGCATGGCACCGATCGCGCTCACCATGACGGCGTTCGTCTCGATCACCATGACCGACTCGGCAGCCGGCAAGATCGCCAATATCGTCATCGACTCGAGCACCTTCGATGCCGGCGAGATGGGTGCAGCGATGGCTGGCGCGATGGGCGATTCACCCAATGGCGTCACGCTGCGTGCATTCGTCATCAACGGAACGGTTCAGCAGCCGGTGACGCCGTCGACCACCAACATGCAAGCGCTCCAACTCTCGCCGGCGATTCAACTCCTGCTCGCAGGTACCCGCTCCGCACACGCTGGTGACGTCTGGACCGATTCCACCGTGGCTGACACGTCGGTTTCGGCGATGGCGACCAAGGCAAGCCTGCTCACCGTATGGAAGGCGACTGCCGGAACCGCTGGCGCAATGCAGTTCGTTGGCACGGTAACCGGAACGACCAGCGTCGGTGGTGGGCAGATGCAGCTTGAAATGCAGACCACGGGAACCAGCCACGTGACCACCCGTCCGGGTCAGCTCCCCGCCACCGCGACGTCCTCCAGCAGCGGCTCTGGCAGCATGAACATGGGCGGCCAGGCGATGACGATGAAACTGTCGACCGAGGTGTCGGCGACACTGATCCCCTGATGCTCGCGCTGTTGCTGGCGATACAGGGTGTACCGCAGGCCGCGCCACCACTGCGGCTGCACTATCGTGTCGCCAGCACCAGCACGGTCGACCTCGGCACCGGTGCAGCACCGCTGGTACTGAAGATGTCGGCGTTCATCGCTATCACGCTCAGCGATTCGGCCGCGGGCCGCTTCGCCGAGGTGCGCATCTACTCAAGCACATTTGACGGGGGCGCGATGGCCGCATCACTCCCACCGCAATTGCTGGCCGATCCGAAGGATGTGACCTTGCACGGTTACGTCACCAATGGCCGACTCACCTCCCTCATTCCCTCCACACCAAACCTGCAGGCGATGCAACTCATCCCGGTGGTTCAATTGGTGTTGACCGCAACCAAGTCGGCGACGCCGGGGGACCACTGGACCGATTCCAGCTCCATCGATTCCACCAGTGCGGCGGCCTCAAGCCGTACCCGCTCAACGACGGCGTGGGTTGTGAAGCAGGTCGCCGGCGGCACTGACTTCGAGGGGGCGATCAGCGGCACCATGATCCTTGAAGCGGGGTCGCAGCGGCTCGACCTGCCGATCAGCGGCAGCAGCCGGCTGGCGACCCGCGGCGATCATCAGGCGAGCGCAGCTTCACAGGCGACCGCCGGCCAGGGCGAGCTGAAAATCGGCGCTGGATCCCTCGTGATGAAGGTGCGGAACGAGGTGACCGCGACGCTGTTCCGGACCGCAGCGTGGGCGGCAATCCCCTAGACCCCCTCAGCGCACTATCTTTAGCGGCTACCGCCGGACCAGTCTGGCGAGACAACCCTATGCAGGACAAGGAGTTCGGGTGGCCGCACCGCTCGTCCAACTGACCCGCGAAGCATTCACCCGCAAACCCACCTGGCTGAAGGTCACGGCGCCCGGCGGGCCAAGCTATCTCCACATCCAGAAGATGATGCGGGAACTCAACCTGCACACCGTCTGCGAAGAGGCGCGTTGCCCGAACATCGGCGAGTGCTGGGAGCACAAGGCCGCGACCTTCATGATCCTCGGCGATGTCTGCACGCGGAACTGTGCGTACTGTGCCGTGTCGCACGGGACGCCAAAGGCGTTCGACCCCGCCGAACCGGTGCGCCTCGCCGAGGCGGTCGCGCTGATGGGACTGGAACATGTAGTGATCACATCCGTCGATCGCGACGACCTGGAAAACGGTGGCGCGGAGGCATTTGCCGGATGCATCACCGAGATCAAGCGACGGCTGCCAGAGACGTCGGTCGAAGTGCTGATTCCCGATTTCAAGGGCTCCGAGCGGGCACTGCGCATCGTGATGGACGCCAAGCCCGACATTCTCAATCACAATCTCGAAACCGCCGAGCGGCTGTATCGATTAGCGCGGCCCGGTGGCCGTTACGAGCGGGCGCTTGCGCTGCTCGCGAATGCCCGGGCGATGGATGCGAACGCGCTCACCAAGTCGGGGATCATTCTTGGCATGGGCGAGGAATGGGACGAAATCATCACCTGCCTGCGCGACCTGCGCCGCAGCGACGTCAACATCGTTACGCTCGGCCAGTACCTGCGTCCATCGGATGGGCACCTGCCGGTGGTGCGCTACTACACGCCGGATGAATTCACCGAACTGGGTGAAATCGGGAAGGACATGGGGTTCACGCACGTGCAATCGTCACCGCTGACTCGCTCGTCGTATCACGCATGGGAACAAGCGCGATCGGCGGGGGTGTGATATCGATGAGGAAGAAACCATGGAAGTGACGCAGTCCCCGGCACGCACCAAGCGCAAAGGTCCCGATGCGCCATTCGCGGATCAGTACCGCAAGTGGCTGCACGACATGGTGCTGATCCGGCACTTCGAGGAGAAGGCTGGCGAGGCGTATTCGCTCGGACAGATCGGCGGCTTCTGTCATCTGTATATCGGGCAGGAAGCCGTGGCCGTGGGCACCCTCGCCGCGCTTCGTCCCGACGACTATGTGATCAGCGCGTACCGCGAACATGGGCAGGCGCTGGCGCGCGGCATGACACCGCGATCGATCATGGCGGAGTTGTTCGGCAAGGCGACAGGGTGCTCGAGCGGCAAGGGCGGCTCGATGCACTTGTTCGACATGTCGCTGAATTTCATGGGCGGACATGGCATCGTCGGCGGACAGATTCCACTCGGGGCCGGCTTCGCGTTTGCCGCCAAGTATCGCGGCACTGATCAGGTGTCGATGACCTACTTCGGCGAGGCCGCAGCCAACATCGGGTCGTTCCATGAGACGCTGAACATCGCCGGACTCTGGAAGCTTCCGTCAATCTTCGTCATCGAAAACAATGGCTACGGTATGGGCACCGCGGTGAAGCGCGCCGCGGCAATTACCGATCTGCACCAACGCGCCGCAAGCTACGATATGCCGGGCGTCGAGGTGGACGGCCAGGATGTCGTTGCCGTCAAACAGGCGAGTGATGACGCCGTCGCGCGTGCGCGCGCGGGCGACGGTCCGACCCTCCTGGAGATCAAGACGTTTCGGTATGTCGGTCACTCGATGTCGGATGCCGCGAGCGGGACCTATCGCAGCAAGGAAGAGCTCGACGCCTCTCGACGGCGGGATCCGATTGCGCTGCTCGACACGCGGATGCGTGAACTCGGCATGCTCGACGACGCGACGCGTGCGGA
>JANYCP010000111.1 GCA_025360265.1 Gemmatimonadota bacterium | reverse complement strand
GGCATTCGCCACCGAATACGCCATGGTATACCGTACTTCCGCCGTATACTTGAGCTCGGCAAATCGTTGCAGCAGGCTCGCCTCCGAGCTCCCCTCCCGCTCCGCCCCGGACAGGTCCGCGATGATCTCGCCGCGATGCATCATCACCGTCCGGTCGCCAAACTGGACTGCCTGTTCCATGCTGTGCGTTACCATCAACGTCGTCAGCTTGTGGGTGCGAACGATCTCGTCGGTCAGGATCATCACCTGCTCTGCGGCGCGCGGATCGAGCGCTGCCGTGTGCTCGTCGAGCAACAACAGATCTGGGCGCCGTAGCGTAGCCATCAACAGCGTCACCGCCTGCCGCTGACCACCCGACAGCGTTCCCATTGATGCTTCGAGCCGCCCCTCGAGCCTCATCTTCAACGACGCCAGCAGCGCACGATAGCGGCCCAATGAGCTGCGATCGAGCCCACGCCAGAGCCGGCGCGGCAGGCCGCGCAGTTCCGCCATCCGCAAATTTTCCGCGACGCTCATCCCGGGACAGGTTCCCTTGAAAGGATCCTGGAACACTCGCCCGATGAACCGAGCGCGACGGTGCTCGGCAAGCTGGGTGACATCCGCGGTGTTGATCCCGATCCTGCCGCTGTCCGGCAGAAAAACGCCGGCGATGGCGTTGAGGATCGTGGACTTTCCCGATCCATTACTCCCAATGACGGTGAGGAACTGTCCCGCCGGAATCGAGAGACTTACGTCACGGAGTGCATGCGCCTTTTCACCACCGGGCTGCGTGAACGTCTTGTCGAGGTGCGAGATCTCAATCATCGCGCCCGCCCGAACAAGCTCTTGCCAACGCCGAGCTTTGGCAACGCGAGCGCCGCGAGAACGAACGCAGCAGTAGCGAGCTTGAGGTCGATTGGGTTGAGGCCGATGCGCAACGCGATCGCGATCAGTGCCCGGAAGAGCATCGCGCCAAACGCCACCATCGCAATCGTCGCCGAAAGTCCCCACTTGCTGCGCTTGAGCGTCTCACCAAGAATCACTGCTGCCATGCCGCCGACGAGAGTGCCGACACCCATGCCAACATCGGCAAATCCCTGGTATTGCGCGATGAGCGCGCCGGCGAACGCCACGCAGCCGTTGGAGAGAGCGAGGCCGAGCTCGATCATGCGGCGTGGATCGACACCCTGCGCCGTGATCATCGCCCGGTTGTCACCCACCGCGCGCATCGCCATGCCAAAGTCGGTGCGGAGATACCAGCTAAGGACCAACCCGAGCACCAGCATGATGACGAGAAAGATCACCGCGAACGTCATGTCGCTTCCCCATCCCGCTGTCGCTGGAACAACAGCTTGCAGGCGACTCGCTAGCGTGGCCTGGTCGAGGAGCGACAGGTTTGATCGTCCCATGATCCTGAGGTTGATCGAGTAGAGACCGGTCATCACCAGGATGCCAGTGAGCAGCTCGGTGATGCCGAAGCGGGTGTGCAACAAGCCGGTGACGTACCCTGCCACCATGCCGGCGAAGAATGCCGCGATTGTCGCGAGCACCGGATGGACTCCAGCTAATATCAGTGTGGCCGCGACGGCCGCGCCGAGCGGCATCGATCCATCCGGCGTGATGTCGGGAAAGCGCAGCACACGCGACGAGAGATAGACGCCCCACGCGAGCGCGATGAATGCCAGTCCCTGTGCCAGGGTCGCCAGCCAGAGTGCCCACGGTGAACTCTTCGATCCGGGCGCCGGCGCCTTGGCCGCGGTGATCGAGCCGCCAACCGGAAGAACCACATTGGCGCGCGCGACAATGGCCGCCGGAATCCCCACGCCAAACGCTTTCGCGGCGGCAAGATCCACATGCATCTGGGATTTCACCGCGGTCCGGAACGGGATCGTCGCCGGGTTCTCGCCGTGCAACACGCGGATCATTACCAGGCCCATCGCATAGCCGTTCTCGAAGAACGAGATACCGAGCGCCAGCGGTGCACCGGGAATGCCGGGTGTAGTCGAGACGACCACCACGCTCGCCTCGCGGGCAGACTTGATCAGGGCGGGCATCCCGCCGCCGATCATGATGCTCGGGATCTGCATGATCCCGCCTGCCCCCTGCGCTTGCAGGGACAACACGCCGTTGGTGATGTCCGATGAGCTGGTGCACGCGACCGTGACGAACTTCACGCCGAGCCGCTCCGCCGCCTTGACGCCCATGCCAACATAAAACTCGGCGAACGGGTCACTCGGATCGAAGAGCGTACCCCAGGTCTTGATCTCGGGAAATGCTTCGATCGCGAGTGCCAGTGTCGAGTCGAGCGGAATCGTCGCCGAGGCACCGGTGACGTTGGGGCGATGCTCGGTGGGAGTGGTGCCGGCGCCGATGATGTAGGGATTGGCCACGGCGCCGAAAATCACCGGTCGGTCGGTGATGATCTTGATTGCCGCTTGTGTGGCGACCGACGAGATGGTGCCGACCTGGGTCACGCCGCGCTGCAGGAACTCATTGGCGATCAGCGAAAGCGCCGGGATGTCCCCTTGTGCGTTTCGTTCGATCAGGGTGAATGTCTTGCCGGGGATGAATCCTGAGTCCGCCAGTGCCTTGAGAAAGCCGTGCCGGGCGTCGTCGAGCGGAACGCTGGACACTACCTGCACGACGCCGATGACCGGGCCCGATTCTTCCGGCGCACGCTGGCACCCCGCCGCGAGAATCAGGACTGCACCACACAGGCATTTCGTGAACAGGGAGATGCCGAGTTCCTTGGATGGAGGTGGAAAGGTGAAGGTACCGGCCGATCTGGGACGAGGCAACCGGCCCGAGCGGCCTGGATGCCCCTATTCACCTTCCGGTTCTACACCTATCTATATGGTGTCAGTCCCGAGCCAATCCCTCAGCATCCGATCGCATGCCATGCTTGCCCATCTTGACCAGATATGACCATATTGTGACCATGTCGAGAAAATCCGAGAAAACGGTCAAGGTGGCCGAACTGAAGGCGCAACTCAGCGCGTACCTTCGGGCCGCGCGTCGTGGCCACGCCATCACGGTGTGCGATCGCGACACGCCGGTGGCACGACTCGTCCCCTATGCAGCGGTCGATGAAGCCGTTTCCTCCAAGCCACCGGTTCGCACTTGGGGTGAGACGAAACTACCGGTGCCGCTGGCGCACCGTGTGGACAGTCTGAGCGCGCTGCTCGAGGAACGCCAGTCGTCGCGATGATCATTTATCTGGACGCATCCGTCGTGCTGCGGCTCGTGCTGGGCGAGGACAAGCCACTGATGAAGCGGGAGCGATTCGCTGGTGCCGTCACGAGCGCACTCACCGAGGTGGAATGTCTGCGGACACTCGATCGGATGGCTCGCACCGGCGCGCTCGCACCGGAGGAAGTCGCTGATCGGCGCATGGCATGCTATCAACTGCTCGAGGAGGTCGAGGTGGTCAGTATCAGCGGCGCGGTGCTGCGCCGCGCGTCCGAAGCGTTCCCCACGCCGCTCGGCACGCTCGACGCAATACATCTCTCCACGGCGATTGCCTGGCGTGACTCCCGGGAGGCTACGCTGACGATGGCGACGCATGACACGTCACTCGCGACTGCCGCACGTGCCACTGGCCTCGAGGTGATCGGTGTCTGAGGGTCAGGAACGATTGGCCGCGTCCCTTGCCGACCGCTACCGCATCGAGCGCGAGCTTGGCGCCGGCGGCATGGCGACCGTCTACCTCGCACACGACATCAAGCACGATCGCCAGGTGGCCGTCAAGGTGCTCCGCCCGGAACTCGCCGCCGTGATCGGCGCGGACCGTTTCCTCGCCGAGATCAAGACCACGGCCAACCTGCAACACCCGCACATCCTGGCGCTCTTCGATTCGGGGACGGTGGATGGCACCGTCTTCTATGTCATGCCGTTCATTGAAGGCGAGTCTCTGCGCGACCGCATCAGCCGTGAAAAGCAGTTGCCGATCGAGGATGCGCTGCGCATTGCCCATGAAGTGGCCGACGCACTCCAGTACGCCCATCAGCATGGCGTGATACATCGCGACATCAAGCCGGAGAACATCCTGTTGCACGGCGGACATGCGCTCGTGGCAGACTTCGGCATCGCACTCGCCGCCTCGAAGACCGGTGGCGGTCGCATGACGGAAACCGGCATGTCGCTCGGCACGCCACACTACATGTCGCCCGAGCAGGCGATGGGAGAACGCGACCTCGACGCCCGCAGCGACATCTATGCGCTGGGCTGCGTGACGTACGAGATGCTCACCGGCGAGCCGCCGTTCAGTGGCACGACCGCGCAGGCGATCGTCGCGCGAGTGCTCACCGAGCCACCGCGCCCCATGGCAGTGCAACGCCGCACCGTGCCGCCGCATGTCGAAGCGGCCGTGCTCAAGGCGCTGGAGAAGCTCCCCGCCGATCGCTTCAGCAGCGCCGCCGAGTTCGATCGCGCGCTGACTACGATCGGTTCCGGCACAGTCGCCGTGGCGAGACCCCGGACGCGGCTCGACTGGCGCGTCGCCCTGGCTGCCGGCGTGCTCCTCGGTGCCGCGGCGTTCTGGATGCTGTCGCGAGGATCGCATGGTTCCATGGGGGCCGTCGCTGGCCGGCCGAACCAGCTGACCTTCAATGGCCGCTCGTGGCACCCCGCCATCTCGCCTGATGGCGACTTCGTCGCATTCGTTGACGCCAACTGCCGGCACATGAACATCGACCCATGCCAGAACACGTTGATGGTGCAGGAAACCGGTAGTGGTCGGGCGGTTCCCGTGCTCTCCGGCGCAATGACGCTGAGTTCCCCGCGCTGGTCGCACGACGGTGCGGCCCTGGTGGTGGCCGGACAGCTTGACTCGGTTCGTTCGGGGCTCTTCGTGGTGCCGCGACTGGGAGGCTCGCCGCGGTCGATCGGTGGCGACGGCGCGTTCGATACGCACCCGATGGGTGACACGGTGGTCTCGGTCCAGACCAGGATGGGCCGCAACGCCGAGGCGCTCTTCATCTCGCTGGCGAGCGGCACTGTGGTGGACAGCGTGGCCCTGCCGTTTCGCGACGCCTTCGATATCAGCTGGAGCCCGAACGGACGTTTCCTGGCTGTCTCGATGACCGATCGGCGCATGATGATCGTCGGCCGGGACGGCAAGCAGACCGGGGTGCTGGCATTCCCTGGCCGCAAGATGCTGCGATGGAACGTCCGTGGTGATGCGGTGCTGGAATTCCGTTCGGCACCGGTCAAGGAAGATGACCTGGTGAGGATTCCCGTGAATTCGAACGGAAAAGTCACCGGCCCCGAAGAGGTCGTGATGCCGCGGGTCCCGACCCTCTATGCGGGACAATTCGACGTGGCACGTCGAACCGGGCGGATGATCCTCGCCACCGGCGACGCCGTCGGCGACGTCTGGTCGGTGGACCTGACGCCCGGCAAGCTCACCGCGACCCAGCGCACCCGCGGCACAACCTGGTATAGCGTCCCGACCATTTCGCCCGATGGCAGCGCCATCTACTACTTCCGCGGCGACGCGCTGGGTGACAACGTCTACGCGCTGTCGGTCAAGGACGGCACCGAAGAAGCCCTGACCACGCAACGGCGGCCCGGGAGCGACGCGGTACACGCGTCGGCTGATGGCCGCCGGTTGGCCTACGGCCACGCCGGAGAACAGCGCCGGTTTATCGAAGTGATGCAGTTCCCGGCCCGCACCGTGTCGAAACACGACGTGCCAACCTGGACTTCATCGGTCTGGCCGATCGGGGAGAAGGGCCTCCTCGATGCGAGCGCGGACCTCGGGCAGCTCATGGTCGCCGATTCCCTGGCTGGTGCATGGCGCGCGCTGCCGTTGCCCGATTCGCTTACCATCGTCTCCTATGGGCCGAGTCCCGACGAGAAGCGGGTGGCCTTCTTCGCCACGACGCCCGATGGGACGACGCTGTTCGGCACGATCCCGCTGGCAGGTGGCGCGGCGCACCTGTTGAACCGGTTCAAGCGTGAGCCGGGTGCACCCACGCTCACCTGGGATCGCGACGGCACCATCTACATGGCGCGCTGGCTCGCGGCTGATGAAAGTCCATCACTGTGGACCATTGCCGAGGCCACCGGTGCGGCAAGTAGGGTCGCGACGCTCCCGACACACTGCGATCCCGGTTCGGTGTTCGTGTCAGGGACGCATCACATGTTAGTCTGCACCGTCAACGACTATCGCAGTGATGTCTGGATCTTCGACGGCGTGGGCGGGAAGCCGTGAGCAACGAATCAAGGTCAGCGCCTGATCCCTCGCAACCGCTCGGGACAGGCATTGCCGCCCGGCTGGCCTCCGCATTGGCCGACCGCTACCGCATCGAACGTGAACTTGGTGCCGGCGGCATGGCCACGGTCTACCTCGCCCAGGATCTCAAGCACCACCGCAACGTCGCCATCAAGGTGCTGCGGCCCGAACTCGCCGCCGTGATTGGCGCCGAGCGATTTCTGGCGGAGATACGCACCACCGCGAACTTGCAGCATCCGCATATTCTCGCGCTGATCGATTCGGGTGACACCGACGGGATGCTCTGGTACGTGATGCCGTACGTTGAAGGCGAATCACTCCGGGACCGGATCAGTCGCGAGAAGCAGCTGCCGGTTGCCGACGCGGTGCGCATCGCCACCGAAGTGGCCGGCGCGCTCGACTATGCCCATCGGCATGGCGTGATTCACCGCGACATCAAGCCCGAGAACATCCTGCTGCACGATGGCAGCGCACTCGTCGCCGACTTCGGCATCGCGCTCGCGGCCAGTAGCGGCGCCAGCACCCGGATGACCGAGACCGGCATGTCACTCGGTACGCCACACTACATGTCGCCTGAACAGGCGATGGGCGAGCGCGAGATCACCGCGCGCAGCGATGTCTACGCGCTCGGCTGCGTCACGTATGAAATGCTCGTCGGCGAACCGCCGTTCAACGGACCCACGGCACAAGCGATCATCGCGCGGGTAATGACCGACTCACCACGCACGCTCACCGGGCAGCGCAAGACGATTCCGCCCGGGGTGGAAGCGGCGATTTTCACCGCACTCGAAAAGTTGCCAGCCGATCGCTTCGCGACCGCCGCTGAATTCAGCACGGCGCTGCATGCCGAGGGGAGAGACAAGAGACGAGAAACGAGCGACGTGAAGAAGCAGCGCTCGTCTCTCGTCTCTCTTCTCTCGTCTCTCCTGGTCCTGTCCCTGCTCGGCATGGGGATCTTTGCCTTGCTCTGGTCACGTCGACCACCGGAAACAACCGGCGACGTCGTCCGCGGCATACTGGAGCTGCCCACCGGAATGTCGCTCAGTTATCCATCACTGGTGCTGGCCCGCGACGGCAGCCGCATCGTTGTCGCCGCCAGTCAGGGCGACAAGATCGCACTGGTACAGCGAGCGCTCGACAACCTGACGTTTGTGACCGTTCCTGGCAGCGAGGACGGCAACCGTCCGTTCCTTTCGCCCAATGGCAAGTGGGTAGCGTTCGCCACCGGCAAGATGATGCGCAAGATCCCGCTCGACGGCGGACCGGCCGCGGACATTGCATCCAGTTCATGGGCGGGCGGCGACTGGACACCCGACGGGTCCATCATCTACACACCGGATTACGTGAGCGGGCTCTGGATCGTCCCAGCTGGCGGCGGCACACCAAAGCAACTGACCAAGCCCGACAGCGCGCAGGGAGAGCTGGCACATTGGTGGCCACAGCTGCTTCCAGACGGCGATCATGTCCTGTTCACCGCATTCACCACGCCGATCGAGCGGGCCCGCATCGAAGTGCTTTCTCTCAAGACCGGCAAGCGCACCACGCTGCTTCAGGGTGGCGTGTCGGCGCGCTACGTTACGGCTGGCTACCTCCTCTACGCCAAGAATGAAGCGCTGTACGCCGTGCCGTTCGACCCCGCCCAAATAAAGATCACTGGGCAACCGGTTCCGGTGATCCAGGACGTCGCGCTTGCCACCGACGATGGGCGCGCCGGTTTCACTGTCTCCGACAATGGGACGCTGGCGTACATCGCGGCATCCACGTTCGTCCCTGACCTCGACCTGGTGTGGGTCAATCGCCGGGGTGAGGCGAGCGCGTCGATCACGGCACCGGCCCGGTTTGGTGAACCGTCGATCTCCCCCGACGGACGGCGCGTCGCCGTTTCGATTGCGAAGCCGGGGGAACCGAAGGACGTGTGGGTGCTCGATCCGGCGCGCGGCACGCGCACCGCGCTGACAACTGGCGGGGCCAACGACTTCAGTCCGATCTTCTCGCTCGATGGCAACCGCGTCATCTACCAGTCGGAACGGCCGGTCTTCGATCTCTATGTGCGCGCGGCCGACGCGAGCAGTCCGGCGACCCCGCTACTGGTCTCCCCTTACGACAAGTATCCCGGAAGCATCACGCCCGATGGCAAGTCGCTGCTGGTCCGGTACAGCCTCCTCCCCCACGGCGAAGTGTGGACGGTCCCGCTCGATGGCATCGGCAAGCCGTCTGTGCTTCTGCGCTCGGATGCAGGTGACGTGGGGTCGCCGCGTATTTCGCCCAACAGTCGGTGGCTTGCCTACATGTCCAACGAGTCGGGACATGCCGACATATTCCTGAGTCCGTATCCTGCCGTGACCAGCGCCCGCCGCCAGGTGTCAGCCGACGGCGGCTCCGATCCCCGCTGGACCCGAGGCGGGCGTGAGCTGGTGTACCGCAACGGCAGGCGAATGATGGCGGTCGCTGTCGATCCCGTCTCGGGACAGCTCGGCACGCCGGCGGAATTGTTTCACGGCGAGTTCGAGATCGGGGCCACACTGTCGCAATATGATGTCACGCCGGACGGCGAGCGCTTCCTGATGCTGCGGCGAGCGACCGCAGCCGAACCTCGCCAGGTGATTATCGTGACGAACTGGTTCAAGGAACTGCGGAGGTTGGCACCAAAGTGAGCGAACGGGCTGCTTTGCGTCATAAATCGTGGCGCGAGCGCAGTTTAGCGGTAACTTTATGGGTCCCCACGAATCAATCTCCCGCGCGACGAGGCGCCACCTGAACGCAGCCCCGGCTCGGCTTGCTGCTGCCTTGAGCGACCGCTACACCATCGAGCGCGAGCTCGGCGCCGGTGGGATGGCAACGGTCTACCTCGCCCAGGACCTGAAACACCATCGCAAGGTCGCCATCAAGGTGCTGCGCCCGGAACTCGCCGCCGTCATTGGCGCTGAGCGTTTTCTCTCCGAGATCCGCACTACCGCCAACCTGCAGCACCCGCACATTCTGCCGCTGTTCGATTCTGGTGAAGCGGATTCCTTCCTGTTCTATGTCATGCCATTCGTCGAAGGTATTTCGCTCCGCGACCGGATGACGCGCGAGAAACAGCTGCCGATCAACGAAGCGGTGCGCATCGCCACCGAGATCGCCAGTGCACTCGACTATGCCCACCGCCAAGGCGTAATCCATCGCGACATCAAGCCGGAAAACATCCTGCTGCACGACGGCAGCGCGCTGGTCGCCGATTTCGGCATCGCGCTCGCCGCGAGCAAGGCTGGCACCCGGATGACCGAGACCGGGATGTCCCTCGGCACGCCGCAGTACATGTCGCCCGAACAGGCGATGGGCGAGCGCGAACTCGATGCGCGTAGCGATGTCTATGCCCTTGGCTGTGTAACGTACGAAATGCTCACTGGGGAGCCGCCGTTCAGCGGACCCACTGCACAGGCAATCGTCGCAAAGGTGATGACCGCCGATCCCGCCGATATCGTGTCGTTGCGGAAGACCGTTCCCGGCGACGTTGCCGATGCTGTGCACACGGCACTGCAGAAGTTGCCCGCCGATCGCTTCGCGAGTGCAGCGGAATTTTCCGCTGCGCTTCGGGGACAGGTGGATAGCGGCACAAGGAAGCTCCATACACGCGCCATGGGCCGGGCGACGAGTGCCCCGCCTCGTCGACTGCGAGACCCGGTGTTTCTCGCGCTCGGCATGATTGCCGTGGTCGCCCTTGGCGCAGCGCTGTGGTATCGAGTCCACTCGCAGTTCGTGCCGACGGCGGCCGTCACGTTCAGCATCAGTTCTGGTGACGACGTGCGGCCTGCGGCAACGTTCTTTACGTGGCCAGCGGTGGTTTCACCCGACGGGCAGACTCTGGTGTTCGCCGGGGCGAGTGGCGCCGGGAACTGGCAGCTCTATATGCGTCGCCTCGATGAAATCGACGCCCGGCCGATCCCAGGCACCGTCGACGCAGGGCAGCCGATCATCTCGCCTGACAGCAAATGGCTCGCTTTCGAGAGCCGAACCACGGGCAAGCTGGCAAAGGTTTCGCTCGCGGGGGGCGATCCGACCCCGCTCGCCGATGCATCGGCGCTCAATGGCGGCACCTGGACCAAAGGAGGAGAAATCATCCTGGGTGCGGAGGAACCCAAGTCGCGCGGGCTGTCACGCGTAAAGGAAAGCGGTGGAACGCTTGTCCCATTCACCAAGCCCGATGCTTCGAAGGAAGAATACCATTTGTGGCCGCTGATACTCGCCGATGACGAGACTGTCGTTTTCACGATTGAACTGGGCACCCTGCGAACTCACGCGGAACTTGCGATCACATCGCTGAAGACGGGCGTGGTCAAGGCGCTTGGCATCACTGGTGTCCGGGCCCTTGGCGTGACGGCAAACCGGCTCGTCTACCTGCAGGCGAACGGCTCGGTGATGGCGGTGCCGTTTGATGCTCGTGCCGGACGCGCCGTGGGAGCGCCGGCATCAGTTCTGGACTCGATTCCCCTCTGCCGAACGTGCAATGGCGATGCGCCGGTCTACCTGTCGACCAACGGCGCCCTCGCCTATATCCGAGGGACAATACCGGGGCGCCTCACCTGGGTCGATCGCAGCGGCGCACCGCGCTACGCTACACCCGACGCGCGCCTCTTCGCCAACCCGCGCCTTTCCCCCGATGGTCGCCGGATTGCCGTCACCGTGACTGGCGAGCTGGATGATGTCTGGATCTATGATCTCGCCACTGGCACACCGAACAAGCTTACCAGCGGCGGAAACAACTCCAATCCGGAATGGAATCGTGACGGTACGCAGGTCTTCTTCCTCTCCGATCGTGCTGGCAAGGAAGGGCTCTGGCGCCAGCCGATCGATGGAAGTCGTGACGCCGAGTTCGTCAGCCGTACCGCGGGAATCTGGGGGTCGATCATCTCGCCGGATGAATCGACCGTTGTCCTGACGGCGCCCGACAGCGGTGGCACACTCCTTACGGCCAAGCTCATTGGCGATACGACGCGACGACGCCTCGGCCTCGGCATGATTCCACGCTTCTCACCCGATGGACGCACTATCGCCTTCGTGTCGACCTTCTTTGGCGGCGGCGAGGTCTATTGGCAATCGCTGGCCGAAGGTGGCTCGCGAATCCAGCTTTCGGCCGGCGGTGGCAGCGAGCCGGTCTGGTCGTTCGATGGCCGACATGTCTACTACGTCAATCGCGGAAAGCTGATGGTCGCCAACCTGACGGCCGGGCCGACGCCTAACCTGGCTTCCCGCGATTCGCTCTTCACCGGAAAAGGGTTCGGCGATTTTGTGGGCGCGTCATACGACGTGAGCCGCGATGGAAAGAGTTTCCTCACCGTGCAACCGGTAGAGAGGAGCGTGAAACTGGTCGTCGCACTCAACTGGGGCGCGCAACTCGCCGCCCGGCTGGGGAAACCATGAACGAACGCCTTACGACCGCGCTCGCCGATCGCTACACCATCGAGCGCGAACTCGGTGCTGGCGGGATGGCCACGGTGTATCTCGCGCACGATATCAAGCATGACCGCAAGGTCGCCATCAAGGTCCTGAAGCCCGAGTTGGCGGCTGTGCTCGGCGCCGAACGATTTGTCGTCGAGATCAAGACAACGGCGGCGCTGCAGCATCCGCATATCTTGCCGCTCTTCGATTCAGGTACCGCCGACCACCAGCTCTTCTATGTAATGCCATTCGTCGAAGGTGAAACGCTCCGCTCCAAGCTCAATCGCGAAACACAATTCGGCGTCGACGAGGCGGTACGCATCGCCCGCGAGATCGCTGACGCACTCGACTATGCCCATCGCCACGGCGTGATTCATCGCGACATCAAGCCCGAAAACATCATGCTGCACGACGGGCGCCCGATGGTGATGGACTTCGGCATCGCGCTCGCCGTGAGCGCCGCCGCCGGTGGACGAATGACCGAGACCGGCCTCTCGCTCGGTACGCCGCACTACATGTCGCCCGAACAGGCCACGGCCGACAAGGAGATCACCGGTCGCTCCGACATCTACTCGCTCGGCGCCATGCTGTACGAAATGCTTGCCGGGCAGCCGCCGCATCTTGGCGGATCGGCACAGCAGATCATCATGAAGATTATCGCCGAGCCGACGCAGCCAGTCACGACCCTCCGGAAGAGCGTGCCAGGGAACGTCGCGGCAGCGCTTACGAAGGCGCTCGAGAAGTTGCCGGCGGATCGCTTCGATACCGCGAAGGCGTTCAGCGACGCGCTGGCAAATACTGCATTCGTGACCACTGGCACCGGGGCATCATCTGCTGTATCAAGCAACAACGTGCCGAAATCGGCCTTCATCACGGTCGCAGCGCTCGCTTTGATACTCTTCGCTGCATTGGCGTGGAAGCTCTTGCATCCAGTGTCGTCGGCACCTGCCGTGGCGATGCACCTGCAACTGTTGCTGCCACCAGGTGATCGTATCGGCGGGGGGGGTGGCGATAGCCTGCGCAACTCTGACCGGCCGTCGCGCACCGCCATCGTCTTTTCTCCTGACGGGAAGTCACTGGTCTATGCTGGAATTCGTGATGGGAAGCACCTGCTCTTTCTGCGCCCTTTGTCCGGGGAGTTGTCGACTCCAATCGCCGGTACAGAGGGCGCCGAGTCACCCTTCTTTTCTCCCAACGGCGAGGCGATCGGTTTCTGGGTTCCTAACCATTTGCGAAGTGTGGCGATAGGCGGTGGTCCGTCAAACGACATCGCGACTGTCGATCGGATCTCCGG
Organism: Gemmatimonadota bacterium; assembly: GCA_025360265.1. Taxonomy (GTDB): domain Bacteria; phylum Gemmatimonadota; class Gemmatimonadetes; order Gemmatimonadales; family GWC2-71-9; genus Palsa-1233. The sequence continues at coordinate 14,998 of JANYCP010000111.1, read as the reverse complement.
AGCCAGCTGGAACGGCGATCAGATTGTGGTGGGTGTACAGAATGTCGGACTGATCCTTTTCTCGGTGACTGGACTGCACCCACCTGATACGCTAAAAAACACCATAGATGGAACTTTGCCGCAGTTCGTGCCAGGGGGCAAGGCAATTATCTACACGCAAAGCCTTGGCCCCGATAGCTCGAGAATCGAAGCCTACTCGCTCAGCGAAGGCCATCGGAAAGTTCTTGTCGAGGACGCGGCGGACGCGCGCCTGATTCCGACCGGGCACCTGGTGTTCGGCCGCAACGGTACCATGCTCGTGGCATCTTTTGATCCAGCCACCCTGTCGGTTGGAAGTGTGCCCGTTGTGGTTCTTGGCGACGTCATGCAGGCCCTCAACGGCGCGAATTCGGCTCTCAGGAGCGGTGCCATGCAGGTCGCCATTTCACCGACAGGCCTCATTGCCTGGTTGACTGGCGGAATTGGGCCGGATCGCCGCACCACGTTCTCATGGTTCGATCGACAGGGGCATGAGACGCCGATCACCGCGCTTGGGGAGGCCCCGTATTACGCGGCACGGCTTTCCCCAGATGAATCAAAACTCGCGACCTACAATTTCACTCGACCGCCCAAAGTCACGATCTTCGACCTTGCCAGACAAACAAGCCGTAGCCTGCCGGTGAGCACCGGACCCACCATTCTCTGGTCCCAGGACGGCAGGCGGATTCTGCATCGGGGCACAGTGGGGGACTCGATTTCCTCAGTATGGAGCATGGCCGACGGGAGCCGCCCAGCTGAGCCGATCGCAGGGAAAACAGTGATTCATGGCTCACCGGCATTCTGGTCTATCGATGGATCAGAGCTGATATCGTTGATCGGCTCCAGTCCTCGCTACCGTCTGGAGGCCGTCAAGCTCAGTGATGGGTCAGTGCGAGAGATCACCGGCTTGCCATTGGACATGCGTTTCCCGACGCTTTCACCTGACGGCCGGTGGCTTGCCTACAGTAGTCAGGAAGCGGGCTCGAAGTCGTCTGATCTGTTTGTACAGTCCTGGCCGACCCTCGAGGGGAAGTGGAAGATCTCCAACGGGGGCGGCAACTCGCCGGCATGGACAAAAGGTGGGCGAGCGCTGATCTATTTCCACCAGATCGACAGCGACCAACAGATACAGCAGGTGATGATGGTGGACGTTCCCGCTGGTCCGGAATTCAAGCCGGGGATCCCGCGCGAATTGTTCACCCACAGCATCGTTACCGCTACCCCAATGCGAGGGTATGACATCACCGCGGACGGTTCGCGTCTCATTATTCCCAACTCCATTCGAACCATGTCGCCCCCCGGCAACATTCATCTGGTGGTGAACTGGTTTCCTGAATTGCGAGCATTGGTTGGCGCGAAGGGAGGCGGGAAGTGACAGAGGAAATAAGGCCGGCGGGGGAATCAAGGTTCGCGGCTGAAGCCGCGGCTCGGCGGCTCTCCGACGCGCTGTCCGACCGCTACACCATCGAGCGCGAACTCGGCGCCGGTGGCATGGCCATGGTCTACCTCGCGCAAGACCTTAAGCACGATCGCCGTGTCGCGATCAAGGTGCTGCGCCCGGAACTCGCCGCGGTGATCGGCGCGGAGCGGTTTCTCGCCGAGATCAAGACGACGGCCAACCTGCAACATCCGCACATTCTTTCGTTGTTCGATTCGGGCACCGTCGATGGCACCGTGTTCTATGTGATGCCGTTCGTCGATGGTGAATCATTGCGCGACAAGCTCACCCGTGAGAAGCAGTTGCCGGTGGACGAGTCGCTGCGCGTCGCACGCGAGGTCGCCGATGCTCTGCAGTATGCGCACGAGCACGGTGTCATTCATCGCGACATCAAGCCGGAGAATATCCTGCTGCAGGGCGGCCACGCCCTCGTCGCCGACTTCGGCATCGCGCTCGCCGCCGCCAAGACCGGTGGCGGTCGGATGACGGAAACCGGCATGTCGCTCGGCACGCCCACGTACATGAGCCCCGAACAGGCGATGGGCGAGCGCGAGCTCGATGCGCGCACCGACATCTATGCCCTCGGCTGCGTCACGTATGAGATGCTGGCTGGCGAACCGCCATTTACCGGCCCCACCGCCCAGGCGATCGTGGCGAAGGTGGTCACCGAACCGGCGCCCTCAGCCAAGAGCAAGCGCCACGCCACGCCAGATGCTGTCGACGATGCCATCCGCACTGCATTGCAAAAGACTCCGGCGGACAGGTTCCGCAGCGCCGCGGAGTTCGCCGCAGCACTGCAGGGAGAGATGAGAAACAAGAAACGAGAGACAAGGCCAGCGGCACCACGTCTCTCGTCTCTCCTCTCTCGTCTCTCCCTGCTTGCTATCGCTGTCGCCGCCGCGTTCCTGCTTGGCGGCCGATTGCTCGGTGGACGTAGCGGCGTGCCATTGGCGTTCGGCCGCACGCTTCACGTCACCTGGGACCGCGGACTCGAAGTGACGCCAGCGATCTCGCCGGATGGCAAGTTCGTCGCATACGCCACCGGACAGATTCTCGGCATGCATGTCATGGTGCGACCGGTTGGCGAAGGGCGTGCCGTGGCGCTCACTGGTGATACAACAGCTGCGGAGACCGACCCACAATGGTCACCGGACGGCACACGCATCCTCTTTCTGTCACGTGGTGGCGTATTCAGTGCGCCGGCCGGCGGTGGGCCAGCACGACCTGAATCGCCAGGTTCACCCGGAGTGCCGATCACCTCCGCCACGTGGTCGCCGGACGGCAAACAACTGGCCTTCACCCGTGCCGACACACTGTTCCTTCAATCGCCAAACGCCGCGCCGAGGATGCTCGCACGCATTGCCGACCCGGGCCGCTGCGCCTGGTCGCCGGAGGGATCCCTTCTCGCCTGTTCGTCCGGCAATGCAATTTTCACCGCGGCATATCTGGTCACCTTTGGCAACAAATCACCAAGCCGGATCGTGGTCTGTCGCGTGCGTGACGGCGCGTTGGCCACCGTGACCGATTCGCTTTCGCTCAATCAAAGCCCGGCGTGGTCGACGGACGGCCACTGGCTCTACTTCGTGTCGGATCGCGATGGACCACGGGACATCTACGGCGTGGCGATCACGAACGCCGGTCATGCCAGCGGCCAACCGGTCCGGCTCACCACGGGCCTCAACCCCCACACGATATCGCTGTCGACGACCGGCGAACGCCTGGCCTATTCACTCTATGCCTCGCAGTCCAGTATCTGGGCGTTGCCGATTCCCCAACATCCACCCGTGAGCTCCAATGGCGCCACGCGCGTCACAAACGCAAATGAAGCGATCGAGGTGATCGCGGTCTCGCCCGACGGCAAGTGGCTGCTACACGATTCGAATCTCACCGGAAACTCCGACATCTTCCGCGTCCCACTGGGCGGCGGAGAATCCGCGCAGCTGACCAACGATCCCGCCGACGATTTTGCTCCGGCGGTTTCGCCGGATGGCAAGGAGGTCGCGTTCCATTCATGGCGATCGGGCGGCTCTCGTGAGATCTATGTCTTGCGACTTGATGGTGGCGAGGTACGACAGGTGACCCATTCACCGGCGCAGGAAGCCCTGGCGAACTGGTCGCCCGATGGCAAGGCTCTCACCTTCACCGACATCGTCAGTTCTGGAGTCTGGACCGTGCGTCGCAATGGCACCGGCGGATGGGGCGAACCCCGGCGACTGAGCGCCTATGGCTTCTTGCCGCAGTGGTCTCCCGATGGCCGATCGATCGCGTTCATCACCAATATCATCGGCGGAAATATCGAGATCATTCCGGCCGATTCGGGTGCCCCGCGCGTCGTGATGGATACGCTCAAGAGCGGGACACCGCCTGCGCAATGGCCCACGTGGGCCAAGGACGGGATGATCTATTTCCACACCCACGATTCGCATGGTACCGCCGAGATCTATGCCGTTTCGCCGGCGGGCGGCCCACCGCGACTTCTGGTGCGCTTCGACCCGGTACTGCATCCGAATTACCGCAGCGACTTTGCCGTAGGCGACGGGCGCCTGTTCTTCTCGAGCGAGGATCGCCAGAGCGACATCTGGGTGATGGAGATTCGAAAGCCATGAGTGATTCAAGGTCAGCGCCTGATGAACCATGATCGCCGCGCCGCAGCGCCCGCGGTATCTTTCAGCATGGCACCCGTGCTCGACCGTGAACTGGCGCGTCTCCGTGCGCTCACCGCCTCCGAGAAAGTGGCGGTGATGCAGTCGCTCTGGCGCCAGGCATGGTCACTCAAGCGGGCCGGCGTGACGGCACAGCATCCAGAGCTTTCGCCAGACGACGTCGAAGCGAAGGTGCGGGAAATCTTCAACCACAACGAGTGATGAGCGATTCGAGCCTCATCTCGCTCTTCGTGCGGCCACTCAACCAGCTTCGCATTCCGTACATGGTGTCCGGTGGCGTCGCGTCCGTGATCTACGGCGAACCTCGGTTCACCCGCGACATCGACCTGGTCATCGCCCTCAAGCCGGCAGACGCCGCGCGATTTGCGGCCGCGTGGCCGCCGACGGCCTTCTACGTTCCACCCGTTGAGGTGATCGAGGAAGAGAGCAGCCGGCCAGCGTCAGGCCATTTCAATGTCATTCATCACGACACGACCATGCGGGCAGACATCTACCTTGCCGGCGATGACGCCCTCAACGCCTGGGCATTCGAGCACCGCGCCGTGCGGCGGGTTGACGAGGACGAGGTATTCCTCGCGCCAATCGAATCAGTGATCTTGAACAAGTTGCGCTACTATCAGATCGGCCGATCGGATCGGCATCTTCGCGACATCCATCAAATGCTGCGCATCAGTGGCAATCTGCTGGATCGACCCGAGTTCGAACGATGGGCTGCCCGGCTCGATGTTGAACGCGAGTGGCAGCTCGCCCGGGCATATCAAGAGACGTAGGAGACCGATTTGGAACCGGCACTGCAACGCCTCACCACAGCCCTGTCCGACCGTTACCGCATCGAGCGCGAACTTGGCGCTGGCGGCATGGCCACGGTTTATCTCGCCGAAGACCTCAGGCACGATCGCAAGGTGGCGATCAAGGTGCTTCGCCCCGAACTCGCCGCGGTGATTGGCGCCGAGCGGTTCCTCAAGGAGATCAAGACCACCGCCAACTTGCAGCACCCGCACATACTCGGCCTGATCGACTCCGGTAACTCCGACAGTTTCCTCTGGTACGCCATGCCGTTCGTCGATGGCGAATCGCTGCGCGATCGACTGACGCGCGACAAGCAGTTGCCGATTGCCGACGCCGTGCGCATCGCCACCGAGGTCGCCGGCGCGCTCGACTACGCCAATCGCCATGGCGTGATTCATCGCGACATCAAGCCCGAAAACATCCTGCTGCACGATGGCAGCGCACTCGTTGCCGACTTCGGCATCGCGCTCGCCGCCAGTACCGCCGGCACGCGGATGACCGAAACTGGCATGTCGCTCGGCACGCCCCACTACATGTCTCCCGAGCAGGCCATGGGTGAGCGGGAGATTACGGCACGTAGCGACGTGTACGCCCTGGGATGTGTGCTCTATGAAATGCTGGTCGGCGATCCACCGTTCACCGGGAGCACCGCCCAGGCAATCGTCGCCAAGGTAGTCACCGAAAAACCTGCGCCACCCTCGCGCATTCGCGATACCGTTCCGCCAGCAGTCGAAGATGCGGTGCTGACTGCTCTGGAGAAACTGCCTGCGGATCGCTTCGCGACAGCGGCGGAATTCGCGGCGGCGCTGGCCGGCGGTGCAACAATTCGAAGCGCCACGCGCCCGATCCGGCCGACGGAGGGCCACGCCTACCGCCGGCGCGCGATGGCCGTGGCGGTGATCACACTCGCTGCGTTCTGCATCGCCGGGGGTTGGCTGCTCGGACGGCGCGGAGGCGGCTCCGCCGGAGGCGGCCCGGCCTCCTACGACGCGGTCGTGCCGGATAGTGCGCTCATCACCTTCGCGGCCAGCACGCTCAACGTTTCCTACGGCACGGCCATGCGCAACATCTCTGTTTCGGCCGCCGGCGATTTCGTGGTGTATGCCGCCAAACAGGGAGATTCAACCGCACTCTGGTATCGATCACTGCGCAACGCGGACGCCCATTCGATCGCCGGCACGGTTGGGGGCACCGCGCCACGAATTTCCCCCGATGGACAGTGGGTGGCGTTTTTTCTCGGCGATCAAATAATGGTCGTACCAATCGGCGGCGGATCCGCTCGCCGATTGTTCGAGGGGAAACAACCTTCGTGGCTCGCCTGGACACCGACTGGCCAACTGCTCGCCTCCGACGCCGATGGCAACCGCCTGAGTTGGCTCGATCCCGCGGGAGGCGCGCCCCGTACCAAGGCGATCACGCGCTGCGGTTTCGGCGGAGTCTGGGTCGAGTCACTGCACCAATTGCTCTGCTCATTCAATCGCGTTGGAGTCGTGGTCGATCCGGAATCCGGGGAACAGTGGACGATTCGCGCTGCGGCGCCGGACGGGAGGACTGGAAAAGTGGTGGCGGGATCAGCGTTTCAGCTGGTGGACGATCGATACTTGATCTATCTCGCGGCGGACGGCGCACTCGTGGCCGCGAAGTACGATCCGGCCAATCACACCGCCGGAAAAGCGGTACTTCTGCTACCCGGCGTGCGGCGCGAAGCGGTTGGCGAAGGACAGTACGATCTCGCAACCAACGGATCGCTGGTGTACGCTCCCGGCGTCGACGCCGCGATCGGCCGAGTCGTCCGGTTACTGCCGGGTAAGCAGCCACAACCCTTGCCGATGGAAGCGGCTGACTTTCAGCGCTACGACCTCAGTCGCGACGGTCGCTGGCTGGCCGCGGTGGTTCAAGGCCCGATCGAGAACGAGCTCAGGCAGTACGACCTGCGAAACGGCCAGAACCTTACCTGGCTGCGCAGTGAGTATTTGCGGCACCCGCTCTGGGATCCCACGGGCGACAAGCTCCTCATTGGAGTGCGCGAAGGAAGTCGCTATGCGTTGCTCCTGGGCGCGCCGAGTTCGGGAGTGCGGCCCGACACCATCGTGAGCGGCACCGACAAGGGCACCATTTTCGATGCGACCGATTTCCACGACGATCACCTCGCCATCGCGCAGGACTGGATCGCGTCCAATGTGTTCCGGTTCGACCCGAGCCTGCGACAGGCGAAGATGGATACTGTGCTGACCGGCGCGCGTTTCGCATCACTGTCACCGAGCGGGAAACTCATCCTCTATGCCACGCTGGAAGGAAACCGGGTCGTCGTGACGTCCTTCCCCTCACCAAGTCGTCGTTGGCAGGTCGCATCGGAGGGGAGTGAACCGATCTGGCTTTCGGCGAGCGAAGTGCTCTACCGACTCGGCGTCTCCTGGTTCATCGTGCACATCAATCCCGACACCGGGGAGCCGCTCGGGCCAGGAACACTCTGGGGCCGTGATCCGCGATTCTCCGACACGCCCGGCTGGTCCAATCGTCCCTCGCATGACGGCGGCATCATCTATATCCAGGGCCCGGCGCAGGTGACCGGCAACCACTTCCGCGTGATTCCCAACTGGGTGTCGCAGATGAAGTCGGCAGTCGACAAATCCGGAAACCCGCGTTAGATCTTGAGATGAGCGCTGACGACCGTCTCAACAGCATCGAGCATCGCCTCGCGGTGCTCGAACAATTGGTCCGCCGCGGCTTGGCTGCGGGGCCCGAGATCACCCCGGCTCCACCATCAGCACCCACGCCGCCAGCAACCACCATTCCGCCGCAGCCAATCGCACCAACTCCACCCGCAGCAACACCATCGATTCCACCTCGAAAGCCGAAGCTCGATCTCGAGCAGTGGTTTGGGCAACGCGGTATGCTCGGCGTCGGCGTGCTGCTACTCCTCCTCGGCGGCGGATATTTCCTCAAAGTGGCGATCGACCGCGACTGGATTTCACCGGCGACTCGATGCATTGGAGCCATTGTCGCCGGTTTCGCAGTCGCCGCTGTCGGCTGGAGAACTGATCGACGTGGAATGAAGGTCTTTGGCGCTTCGCTCATTGGCGCAGGTACCGGGATCGCCTATCTCGGCATCTGGTCGGCATCGCGCTGGTATTCGCTCGTCTCGCTCGAAGCGGGATTGCTCGGCCTCGCCGCCATCACCATCGCGACATACGCGGCCGCGCACCAGCTCGAAAACGAAGGGCTGGGGTTTGCTGCGGCGCTCGGTGCCTTGCTCGGACCAATCGTCATCGGCACCAACGACCAAGGGGCGAACGCTCTTTTCCTCTATTTGAGCGCCGTTGGCATCACGCTCGGTGCGGCAGCAATCCACCGCAACTGGCGCCGCACGATGTTTCTGGTCATATGGATCACCGTCGTGCTCGCCATGTCCGCTGCACGCCATGCCAATCCCGCAATTGTCTTCGTATTCACCGTGGCCGCAGCATGGACCGCCCTCTGGATCAGGCGGCGTTGGGTTGAGTCCGGACTGATCGGCTTTTGCGGCGCTGCGATCCTCTTGCTGCTCTTCACCAGGCCAACAAGTGCGCCATGGCTCGTCATCGCCGGCGCGGTGCTGCTGGCGGCCCCTGTCTGGTGGGATGAACTGCGCAACACCATCGGCGGCCATGGTGGTGTGTTTGGTTCGGCAACACCCTGGTCACCCAGCGAATCGTTCGTCTTCTATCTCGTGCCGTTCGTGCTTGGTGCGGCGATCGCAAACGGATACCAGGAGTGGGGTGCGACGCATCCCGGCGCAATCGCGTTGCTCGTCGCGCTGCCATACCTCGTGGTTGGATATCTCCCGATCGCGTCGTGGCATCGGTCGCACCAGGCGTTCGCATTCGTGGGCACCACCTCCGCCGCGATCGCCGCAGCGAATTGGCCAGGGCTCGGCATCACCGCGGTGGCGATACTCCTTGTACTGGCGCTGGCCTGGTCCGCAATTGACCATGTTCAGATGCGGCGGGATGGTCGATGGTATGCGCTGATTGCGCTCGCGTTTGCGGCGATACGATTCGGCAACGTGACTCGCGCACCAGAGACTCTGGCATTCATCGACAGCTGGGCCATCACGATGTGGACCTTCATCCTCGTCCTCGCAGCACTGGCGAGTGGACTCTGGCGACGACACTCCGACGGATATCAGGAACTGGCGGAGTCGCTTCCTGCAGTGCTCTGGCTGGCAGCTGGTACGATCCTGCTCGCCGGTGTCACCAATGAACTGGTCCGCGGCGTGGGCCAACGCGGATACACCGAAGACGCTGCGCGACTGGCTGGCGGCCTCGCAGTGAGCGCGTGGTGGGCAGTATTCGCTGGCGGCTTGGTGGTGTTCGGCTTCGCCCGCCGGCTGGCACCGGTGCGTATCGCTGGTCTGGTCGTCGCCGGACTGGCAGTCGGCAAGGTGTTATTCGTCGACCTCGCGAATCTCGATCAGCTTTACCGGGTGGGATCGTTCATCGTCCTTGCCATTGTGCTCCTCCTCGTGGCGTACCTGTACAATCGGCAGGCCAAGGCACTGCGGTGAAGATTGCCTTCATCGGTACGCATGGGGTTGGCAAGACGACGCTGTGCTACGACCTCGCCTCGCGGCTCAAGCGGCAGGATCGTATCGTGGAGCTGGTGCAGGAGGTCGCCCGGGCCTGCCCGCTGCCGATCAACCGCGAGACGACGCTGCAGGCGCAAGCGTGGATTCTGCATTCACAGATCGCCTACGAGATCGCAGCATCGGCCAGCGGCGGCATCGTGATCTGTGATCGCTCGGTGCTCGACAACTACGCCTACCTCGTCCAGCAGGCCGGTCGGCGACCGGAATACGATGCGCTGGTCCGGGAGTGGGTCACGACCTATGACTTTCTCTTCAAGGTGCCGATCATTCACCCGCCAACATTTGACGGGAAGCGGGACACGAGTCAAGCATTCCAGCACGACATCGATGTGGGCATCGATGCGCTGGCCGCAGATTTCAATGTCACCTGCCATCGACTTGACGCGGCGCGCCGTGATGGCTGGGTCGACACTATCCTCACCACCAGCGGACTGCCGTTGCAGCCACCGCAAATCGACATGTTTCGGGCACGTACCTGAGCCTTAGTGCTTCGGGTCGTATCGGAGCACCCCCTTGGTCCCTGCAGTAAAGAGCGTGCTCCCCACCTTGCGAATCCGGTTGATGTTTGCACTTGTTCCGCCGACCGAACTCCAGGTCGCTCCGCCATTCGTCGTCGCGTACATGCCGGCGAACCAGCCGCCAATCCAGCCGACATTCGCATCAAGGAATCCGATTCCCTGCACCGGAAGCTCGGTCGGTCGCCCGGTCGCGACCACCTGAACGTTCCAGGTCTCTCCGGCGTCATTTGATCGCACCACACGCAGTGTTCCGTCGTGCGATTCAAGCGAACCGTACAATCTGGTTACCGTCACCGGGAAGATCTTCCACGCCCACCCGGGCGTCACGTCGTGGGCAAACACCGTTCGCCAGGTCTGCCCGCCGTCGGTTGTCTTGAGGATCGTGGCCGCACCGTTGCCCGCGGTGGCCGACTTGGCCATCCCGCCGATGAAGCCGGTCATGCTATCGACGAACACCACCTCGACCAGCCCCTGCGCCAGGGCGCTCAGGTCATGATACTGCCAGCTGATGCCGCCGTCTGTCGATGAATAGAAATCGGCGGCACCTTGATAGCGTCCCACGACATAGATGGCGTTGCCGAGATGGCTGATGCCACAGAATCCGAGCGGCGTCTTGGGCAACGACGAATTGATATTCGTCCAGGTGACGCCGCCATCCGTTGTACGGTACAGTACGCCGCCCAGCGTCCCGACGAATCCGAGTGATGCATTCACAAAATCGAGGCTTCGCAGGTGACCCGCGAGCGTCGTCTGCACGGACCAGGTCACACCACCGTTTGCCGTGTGCAGGAGTTCGCCACGATCCGAAATCACCCAGCCATTGAGGGAATCGGCGAACGATACGCCTTCATACTTGGAGGCCAGTGGCCGGTCATACACGGGCGTCCACCCGCCGAGGGCCGCCACGGAGTCGGGTGGCGCCGGCGATGCCACGGATATCGTCACGGACGCGCTCTTGCCATCGATCATCGCGGTGAGCGTGACCAACCCGTCGACGACTGCGGTCACCAAGCCATTGTTGTCGACGGTGGCGACGCCTGGATTGGAAGAGGTCCAACTCACCGTCCGCCCACTCAGCGCGTTTCCGGCGGCATCGTGTGGTACCGCAGTCACGGTAAGTGTCTGATTCGGAAGTATCGTGACTGCGCTCGTGGTGAGCGTGATCGACGCGACCGTTGCACTTCCGACGCCGGTGACGCCGGGACTCTGGCATGCGACATACGCGAGTGCAAGCGCGATCACCAACCCTGATCTGGCGAATTTCATTTCGGCCCCCAGACGGGGGTTGGCGGGGCCACGAAGCGCCGGGACTGGCGTTCATACGAATGGGCCAGCGCGAGCAAACGCGCATCGCTTCCCGGCAGGCCAACAAATGAGATGTTTCCGGCCGGCATCCCGCCTGCCCCAATCCCCGCCGGCACCGATACCTCCGGAATGCCGAGCCAGTTGCCCAACCCAAGGGTCGTTCGGACATTGGGCCACGGATCGACCACGCGAACCGCCGGGAATGGCATCGTCGGATAGATCATCGCATCGAGTCGTTGCGCCCGAAACGTCTCGGCGAGCTGTGCCAGGACCGTCTCGCGCGATCTCGCGAATGACAACCCCGCCGGATCACGTTCGTAGGGCTGCTCGATGAGCACCGACATTTCCGCCCACGTCTTGGGCAACACGTCGTAGAACGCGCGAAACGCCGCCAGGCCACGCTCGACATCTCGACGCGCGTCGCCGCCGTGAGTCTGGCAGTACCGAAACAGCGCGTTGGCGGTCGCCGCCGGTGAATTGGAGTCCGGTGCAACATCGCCGCGCGCTTTCGCCGCTTCGGTGAAGAGATTGCGGTATGTGCTTCGCGTCACCGTCGGCATGCTCAGCTCAACAACCGCACCGGCAGACATCACATCGGCAACGGCGCGATCGAACACCGAGAGCGACTCCGCCGACATCTGGGTGCGAGGGATGTTGGCTTCGACGAGCCCCAGGCGCGCGCCACGCAGCGCATCCTCGCGGAGCGTCGCAAGCGCCCCGCGCCGCCACGGTGCCACCAGCGCCAATCCATCTGATCTGTCGGGTCCGGCGATCGCATCCAGCAGCAGCGCTGCATCGGCCACGTGACGTGCGAGCGGGCCGTGTGTATCGAGATACGGCCATGTCGGGATCACACCAGTGCGCGGCACCAGGCCGAACGTCGGTTTCATCCCGACCACGCCGCAAAATTGTGCCGGGATGCGATTCGAGCCACCGTCATCGGTGCCGAGTGCGGCGAATGCGACGCCACACGCGACCGATACGGCGGAGCCAGCGCTTGATCCACCTGGCGTCTTCATGCCGGCGCGATCGTGCGGATTGCGCACCTGACCGGAAAGGGAGCTGGTGCCGTTGCCGTGATAGGCGAAGTCATCGGCGGCAGTTTTGCCGAGCACGATGGCGCCGGCAGCGCGCATGCGCTGCACTTCGAGTGCGTCGCGCTGGAGAATTTCGGGAAAGAGGTCGGCCCATTGTGCATTCGACGCGGTAGTGGGCAGCCCCTTCATGTCATAGATCGCCTTGGCAAAGAGCGGCACGCCGTCGAGTGGTCCACGCAGAGTGCCCGTGCGAGCGCGAGCATCAGAAGCCTTCGCTTCTGCAATTGCGGTGGGCGAGATGCGATCGAACGCTCGCAACGTCCCGTTCCAGGCACGACAGTGCTCGATCGCCCGTTGCGTCACCTCCACCGCGCTCCATTCCCGCCGCACGCGCCCGGCCTGATACTCGACAATGGTGCCCGCCAGCGGATCGGAACGGCGGGCCGGCCAACGTACCAGTGGGAGGGCAAGCAGTGCGCTGAGCTGACGGAGGGCTTCGCGTCTAGAGACGTGCATCGTCGGTCTCAATCTGCACCCACTTGGTTCTCCCCGAGGCGCCCCCCTTGATGGTCACGTCCGCCCGGTGGCAGCCAAATGCCTTGGCAACCAGTGCGATCAACTCGGCGTTTGCTTTCCCGTCCACCGGGGGAGACTTGAGCTGGGCGACCCAGGCGCCATCGTCGAGTTGCGTCAATGCACTGACTCGCGCGCCGGGCTTCACTTTGACTTGAATGACCACTCGAGATTGCTGTGTCAGAGGACGAAACAACCCCAATCCGCTCCGCTCGTCGCGACAACGAGCCAGTGGCCCGCTTTCGGCCACACGAATCTGGTCAGGTAGTAGAACTCACCGTCCGGCAGGCCGCGCGACCACTCTGGCATCGTGAATCGCACTGTGTCACTCCGACTGCCGAGGAGTGTTCCCCGCACCACGAGCGTGTCGCCGGTGGCTGGGTGCATCGGAATCCACCACACCCGTTGGGCGCCTGCCTTCGCGATGTCGCTGCCGCCCACCACCATTTCACCTGAGCGTGTGGTCGCCACACTACGAGGGTCGGCACAGGTCCGAGACACAGCGTCGGCGAAATAGTACGAGCACTCCGAAGCAATCTGAGCACACCCCTCAGCTCGTCGCGGCCAGACGCGTCCTTCGGCCTCGGCCAACGCTACGGTCGTCGCAATTGGTGACCGCGCGGCGCTGGGAAGCGAGTCGATATATGTGGGGCGAGCCGCAAGTTGTGGCCACGCTGCTCGCTGGGATGTCAGCGTTCCTGCCCCGAGAACGGCCGCAGCGAGAACTAATACCGCAGTGATTCGCACTGTGCCTCCTACCGGGCGTCTCGAACGTACTGGGATATCACGGGAGGCAACTGCCGCGTGCCTCTCGCTGACACCACCTTGACGATCAGTCGCCCACCATCCAGCGTGAGCGATTGGGAAATGATTGTTGGGACGCTTTCGGTGCTGTGAGTAAAGCGAATGACGATGGTGTTTTCCTTCCATGTCGCATGCACTACGTCGGTAGCATTCACGCGGTGATCGCCATCGTCCAGAAAGTACGCTTCACTCGCGGTCGCGCCAACCGCATGCACCGCAAGCGTTCCGGCACTCTGGGTGAGCACAAACGGTGAGGTCCACAATGGGGACAGCAGAGTGAGAGCCGCGGGCGGCGCGACGTCCGTGACCAGTCTCCAGGTACCGCTGAAATCTGGTTTCGTCTGAGCGGATGCACTAGAAGCCAGTAGCCCAGCGACCGCGGCGCTTCCCAGGGTTCGTCCCAGGTGCTTGAGCATCGTCGTTGTCCTCCAGCTCAGAATCTACAGCGTGGGAGCCGTGTCATGGCTGCAGCAAGTAGTAGACATCGGTGCGCAGCTTCGCGGGATCAGCGTCCCAGTGCCCGTAGACCTCCCATGACGGTCCCGCGCGCTTTCTGTTGTTCGCTTGGCACCACGTGATGATCGCTGCGTTGGCCTCATTCAACCGGCCGTAATCACCATGATGCGTTACCATCGCGGCGACACCGCTCGGCGTCTCGAGCGGTAGCACAGCCCCCACCGCGTCGAATGGTGCGGTCACTCCGACACAGAAATCAACGGTCAATACGTCTGCACTCGCCGCCCGATAGATGAAGATATTCTGGCCATCGAGCTTCACTGCCCCGGTGCGGGCAGCAGCGTAAACCTGATCCAGATGTCGCCCGAACTCCTGCCCGACGCGACCCCGCTGCACTTGGGCATGCACACCAGCCACCGGCCTTGGAGAGACGCGCACGTCGCGAACTTCGTACCTCACGTCTGACATCCAGGCCTCCTAGCCGCAACCATTGTAGACGCTCGGTTCACCGCGCGTCCGAAGCCCCAAATGAATAAGGAGCTCGACTCCAACGAACGCAATACCCGCGAGCCACCAGGAGAATGGAGCTGCCGGAGTGCGAGTCATCGGGAAACTCGTAGTTACCCCCGCTTCTTGGTCGATGCCGGACGAATAACCAGCGGTCCGCGGCCGGTGCGCGCAAACGGCAGGCTGTTGCGAGCGATGGCCTCGTCGATCAGCCGCGCGACGTTGGGGCGAGCAAGTGTTGACGCACCCTCCATCGGAATGAA
>JANYCP010000108.1 GCA_025360265.1 Gemmatimonadota bacterium | reverse complement strand
GTCGCCACGCAGGTCGTGCACCTGCCGGGACAACGCGAAATTGTTGATGTGACCACCCGCGTCCCACCACTTGATCCGGGCACGCACGTCGTCACAGTGCGTGTTTCGCAGTTGCGCGGCGAAGTTATCACGGAGAACAATGAAGCGCAGGCATTGTTACGGGTGCGGCCTGCCTACGAAAAGGTGCTGTACCTCGAAGGCTCTCCTCGTTTCGAATTCTCGTTTCTCCGTCGTGCATTCGAGGGCGACAGTGCAGTGCGCCTGGTCGGATTGCTGCGGAGTGCCAAGGGAAAGTTCCTCCGGATCAACGTCAACGACTCGCTCGATCTCGTTGGCGGCTTTCCCACTCGACGCGAAGAGTTGTTCAAGTATCGCGGCCTGATTCTCGGTGATATCGAAGCGTCCTATTTCACGGGCGACCAGTTGAAGATGGTCGCCGAGTTTGTCGATCGTCGCGGCGGCGCCTTGATCGCGCTGGGCGGTCGTCACGCCTTGGGCGAAGGGGCATATGCGGGCACGCCCGTAGCAGACGTCCTCCCCGTCACGCTGGAGTCGGGTGGCCGGCGATCCACCGATACAACAACAGCGACGTTGAAGATCACGCCCACGGCTGCAGGCCTGGTGCATCCGGCGCTGCAGCTCGGGCCAACCGCTACCATGAACACGTCGCGGTGGGATTCGCTGCCAACGCTCACTGCAGTCAACCAGCTCGGCGACCTTCGCCCGGGAGCCACGCGTCTCCTCGACGGTCACGCCGGCGCTCGCGGTGAACCGCGTCCAATTCTCGCCGTTCAGCGTTATGGCCGCGGCGTGGCAGAGGTGCTCGGGGTGCAGGATCTGTGGACCTGGAAAATGGATCCAAAATCACCAGCGGAGAATCGGAGTTACGAAACGTTCTGGCGACAGCTGGTGCGGTGGAGCGTGGATCAGGTGCCCGAACGGGTTGAAGTAGTCGCGGCCCCGGATCGGGTAGGGCCGGGGGAACCGGTCACAGTGCGGGCGCGCGTCGTCGACTCCATCTATATGGATGTCAACGACGCAGTGGTGACCGCCGAGGTGACGTCGCCCACCGGCAAGGTGAGCAACGTGTCGCTCGACTGGACCATGAAGGACGATGGCACCTACGCTGGACGCTTCGTGGCCGAAGAGCAGGGAGCCTATCGATTCACGGCGATTGCTGCGCGCGGCAAGGACTCCACCCGTTCGGCAGTCGGCGGCTTGCTCGCTGATTCGCGTGGTACCGACATGGATCACGCCGAGCTGCGCGCGCCGCTGCTGCAGCGCATAGCCAAGGAAACCGGCGGGAAGTACTACCCGCTGAATGATTTGTCGCACCTTCCCGATGACGTCCTGCTCACGTCCAGCGGGATCACCGCGCACGAATCGCGGGATCTGTGGGACATGCCGATCGTGCTGCTGCTCGTGATCATCCTGCTTGGTGCTGAGTGGGGCTACCGCCGGTGGCGAGGGTTGGCATGAGAGCTGGCTACTTGCTGTTGGCACTGACTGCTGGCTTCGCGCCGAGGGCTGCCGCACAAGGTGGCGCCACGCATCTCATCCTGGTAACAGGGCTGTCGGCCGAGCCGCGATTCGCCAAGATCTTTTCGACCGCCGCGGCAACGATTGTCGATGCTGCGCGCACCCAATGGCACATCGCGGACGCAAACCTTGTGTACCTCTCCGAGGATCCGGCCGCAGACAGCAAGCGGATGACTGGCAAGGCGACGAAGGAGAGCGTCGCGCAGTCGTTCACATCGCTTGCCCAGCGGATACGCCCCGGCGACCTCGTGCTGGTCGTGCTGATCGGCCACGGGAGTGGTGAGTTTGCGGCGTCGGCGGTGAACATTCCCGGCCCCGATCCGACCGCGGCAGATTACGCCACGTGGCTCGACATGCTCAAGCCGGCCACGATCGTGTTCGTCAATGCCGCGACGGGGAGTGGCGATTTCGCCAAGGTCCTTGCGGCGCCCAACCGCGTCATCGTCACGGCCACCAAGACGGGCATGGAAAAGAATGAGTCAATGTTCGCCAGCGTCTTCGCCCTTGGGTTGACCGGGACGGATGCCGACGCCAACAAGGACGGCCGGGTTTCCGTTGCCGAGGCATTTGCTTTTGCCAAGACGCAGATCGCGAAAGCCTACGAGTCGAGCAATCGGTTGTTGACCGAGCACGCCCAGCTCGCTGATTCGAGCGGCATCGCATCGCGCGTCGCTTTCGGCGGCACGGCATCGAGCAGCGATCCTCGGGTGAGCGCGCTTATTGGTGAGCGCCGGGTCCTCGAGTCTTCGCTGGATTCACTCCGGCGGATCAAGTCCACGGTCGATTCCACCGTGTATTCTCGCGAACTCGAGCGCCTGCTGGTTCAGATCGCGACCAAGACGCAGGCGATCAACGCGTTTCAAAAAGCTGGCGGCAAGCCGTGACCCGCGCTGCGACATTGCTACTCGTGTTCCTGGCAGTCGGCGCCTCCGCCCAGCGACCCCAGAGCGGTCGCACGGCAGAAGTGGTGCTCGCGGAAGCTGCGGCGAAGCGCGGCGACTGGAGCGACGCCACAGCGCGCGCGAGTGTGATCGCCTCGGCATACGCCACGAGCAATGGATCGTGGCCGGTTGCTGACATGATCGCCGTCGGTCGGGCCTATGCGGTGCTCGGCGCCCGCGATCCGAAGTTTTTCCACGACGCGTTGCAGGCGTTCGACCGAGCGTCGGCCGCAGACAGCACCAATGTCGAGTCCCGGTTGCGCGCAGCCGATCTGCTGCTGGACAAGTACAATGCGCCCGATGCCGAGGAGACGTACACTGATGTCTTGCGCATCGCACCGGGGAATGCGCGAGCGCTCTTGGGA
>JANYCP010000078.1 GCA_025360265.1 Gemmatimonadota bacterium | reverse complement strand
GCGCGTGGCAGCGACCAGTTCGTTTCGCGATATCCCATGCCCGACTTGTTCGAGCCGGCGAAGTAGTAGTGATCCGGCACATTCAGGTAGATCCCGTGCGTGCGGCACCAGCGGTAGAACTCGGTGATCCGTTCCCACTGCGCCCACTGTGAGTCCTCGAGCCCATGATGTCCCGGATGCGTGGTCGAAGCGCAGAAGTCGCCGGGGTAGCTGCCGTCGTGCTCCAGGATGGAAAACCCCGTGGCGTCAAGGAATCGCTTCATCCGCGCGAAGTACGAAATGCCCCAGTTGCTCCCCAGGCACGGCGAATCGCCGAAGATGGCGCCGCCCGTCTTGCCAGTCGCTGGATTGATGACGTCGTTGTCGGCAGAAATGGCGCGACTCGCCAGCAGCGAGTAGCCGCCGAGTTCGATGTGGCGAGCGGCGGCGTAGTCGTGCAACGCGCGGAACTTGGCGATGTTGGCGGCGGAAGTGTCTTCCATGTTGAGGCCGCTGCCGAACGAAAGGATCACCATCTCGAATCCGGTCGCGGCTGCCTGGTCGATCGCGGCGTGTACGGTGTCGATGTTGGTCGACACGACATGCATCATGATCGGGTTTTCGGTGACCCACGGCGCCAGGAGGCGATACATTCGCCGCACGCCCAGGTCGTGACGTTCGCGCTCGCGGCTGTCGTGCAACAACTCAAATGTGCGAAAACTGACCAGGGAATCACCGGGCGCCACGACAACATCCGGGCCGCGCGGCGGCCGGACCAGCAGCATCGCCGGCATGGTGCGGTTGTAGTTGACCTGGGTCGTGTAGGTCGAGTCTGACACCCAGTTGGCCACGCGATTGGCCGCGTCAAGCGAGCCACCACCAAAAGCGTAGTCGCTCGCTACGGTGATGTTGGGGAGCAGCCAATTCTGCACGCCATCGACTTGCGATTCCGCTTCGACGGCGCGAAGGATCTCCGTCGTGACGCGGCGAACTCGCACGGGACGTGCGCTGTTGTTGTGCAACACAATCCATTTGGCGAAGAGCGGTGCACCATCGTACAGCTCATAGTGCACTGCGACGTTTACGCCCGCATGTGGCCCCGGCGGCGCAGCGAAGTGCAGGGTGAGCGCTGCCCCGGCCGGCGGCCACGCTGCGGCGGGCGCACTGCGAACGCGTCGCCAGTCGAGCATCGGCGATGGCTTTCCTTGTTCCATTCCCGTAAATCGAAAAGCGCCGGGGATGGCGCGCAGGGTGGGGATCCATGACTGGCGGAGGAACGCGCCATCAGGCTGGCCGGTCAGTCCACCGACTGCATAGGTTGAGTCGTCGAGTGTTACCTCGGCCTCAGGTGATACCGCTCGCAGGAACGATTCACCCGTGGCGACGTGGTTGAGGCCCACCGTGGCAGCGTTCGGCGTGAGGCGAAAGCGCCGCTCAACGAGACCATTAGCGAGGATAACATCGGTCTTCGAGGCATTGACGGTGATGCGAGCCGGGGCGACTACGCCGCCGACCAGCCAGTCGCCAACCACGAGTGCTGCGACGACAAACGACCTGATGCTCGACGCGAACCACATTACTTCATCGTCTTGCGCGGGACCCGTTCATCGCTGATCGCCGCGTGGTAGGCGAACGACGCCATGATCACCGAGTTTTTCATCAGGTCTGGTGCCTGCACCGTGTCGAAGAAATCGAGATTGGTGTGGCCACCTTCCGCCGGGACGCGGTCCTGCAGGAACTGGAACCCCGGCAGGCCGATGTCATCGAACGAAACGTGATCGGTGCTGCCGAGGCTCTGGTTGGACACGACAGTCATGCCGAGATCGCGAAACGGCTCCATCCATGCAGTGAGCATGGTGCGCGCCGCCTCGTTTCCCTGCAGGTAGATGCCGCGATACTGCCCGGCGCCGTAGTCCTGATTGAAGTACGCCGAGAACTTCTCATACTCTGGCTTGGTTCCGACCTTGGCATCTTTCGGATTGCCGAAATGCTTGAGCACATACGCGCGCGAGCCAATCAAGCCTTCTTCTTCGCCGCTCCAGAGCGCCACGCGAATCGTGCGACGCGGCTTGGCACCGACTGCATGCAGGATGCGGGCAGCCTCCAGCACCACCGCCACGCCGGACGTGTTGTCCGTCGCGTTCGGTGACGCGTGCCAGGTATCAAAGTGCGCCCCGATCATCACGACCTGGTCCTTGAGATCGCTGCCGGGAATGTCGCCGGTGATGTTCATTGCCGGTTCGATCCGGTCGCCAATCTTGTTGCGCACCTCGATCTCGATCTTGACCGGAATGTCGCGCTTGAGGATGCGATACATCCGGTTGTAGTGCTCCGGCGTGACCGCAACGATCACTGGTGAAGCGAGTGCGCCTTCCCGCGACCAGTGATCCGCCGCGGCCCCGGGGCGGGCGAACCCTCGCACGGCGCCAAGCCAGCCGCTCTCGCATTGCAACACCGCCGCAACACCTTCGGCCTTGTAGAAGGCGACTTTCTCCACCGCGGTCAGCACGTCAGGATTCCTGGGGGTGCGTGCCGCCACCACAGCTGGTGGTTTGATCACCGTCTCAGCAATCTTCTTGAGGTCTTCGTCGGTGCGGCGCTGCACGCCGTTGGTGAGTGGCGCCAGATCGATCACCGCCGGTGGCGTGACCAGGATCGCCTTTCCTTTGAGTGTGCCGCGATACTTGTCGAGGTCCTGATGCGTCTGCACGTCGACAATCACCGCCTGGGCCACCTGCTTGCCGTTGGTGCTCGAGGTGTACGCAATTGGATAGCCGAGCATT
>JANYCP010000037.1 GCA_025360265.1 Gemmatimonadota bacterium | reverse complement strand
GACGTCACGCCGTCGGCGATCGTCATGGCGTGCAGGCCAAGCAACGCGCCGGCCGCGCGAAACGCCGGGGCGGCAAACCAGCGGCGATGCAGATCGGCGACGATCACGCCGCGCCGGGCGAGCTGGGTGCACGCCGCAAAGAGCCGTACGGTGCTGTCACGGTCGAGGTGGTGCGCCACCTGGCTGACCAGCACGATGTCGACGCTCTTCGCTCGCAAGGGCATCGCGCCGGCGCAGGCGAGCACAACCGGAACGCCATGCTCGCGCGCCACCGCGGCGGCGGCCGGGATCCGCTCGAGCGCCAAGGCGTGGAGCGACACACCGCGGTGCGCCGACCACCGTGCTGCGGCGCGCGGCAAGTCGGCCGCACCGGTGCCGACATCGAACAGGGTGAGCGAGTGTCCGCGGTCTGACGCATCGAGTAGTCGCGCCAAGCCGGTGCGAACCGCCAGTGTCCCGCCGAGCCAGCGATTGCAGCGGGCGATATCAGCGAGCATGCGACGCACCAGCGCGGGATCGGTGCCGGGATCGTCGAGCGCTTCCGCGCCGATCGGCGCGAGCCTGATCGCCGCCGTGTTACTCGACGTAAGTGCCCCGGTAGTGCACCAACGGTGTGCCGTCCGCCCTCGTCTCGCCGCTCATCACCTGCCCGACAAAAATCGTGTGATCGCCGGCGGGAATCTCGGCCCACTTGTCACAGCGCAGAAATGCCAGCGTCCCGCTGATGATCACCTGGTCGTTGACGCGTTGCCACGCCACGCCGTCGAATCGATCATCGAGTCCCTCGGCAAAACGTCGCGACAGCGATTCCTGGTGCGCGTCGAGAATGTTCACGGTGAAGCGGGAACCGGCGCGCATTACCGGATAGATCGTGGCGGCGTGGTCCACCGCGACCGAGATCAGCGGCGGATCGAGCGATACCGACGCAAACGAGTTGGCCGTCATGCCGCACGGATTGTCGTTGGCGTCGAGCGTCGTGATGATCGTGACGCCGGTGGTGAAGCGGCCGCAGAGCGCACGGAAAAGATCGGGGGTCACTGGCAAGTTCCTCGTCCTGAGCCGAAGGCGAGGGACCTCCAGTGTTTGTGTCGCAGCGGTGACTGGAGGCCCCTCGCTGCGCTCAGGGCGAGGAATCTCACCATACCATCCTCGCCAGGTATCCCGGATTGATCACCCGCCACGGCGAGACGAAATGCCCCGTCACGCCGATCAACGTATCCGCCATGCCCCGTCGGTCGAGTCGTTCGATCGCGCGATCGAACAGCGCCGGCGCCAGCATGCCGTAGCCGATCATCCGCTCCACGATCCACTTGCCGAGAAAGGCGCGACGACGCGCGGCGCGATAGCCGCGCAAGCGGTGCGCCGTGATGGGTCCGCTACATTGCAGCGCTTCATCAAGTGCGTCCGCCGCGAGCGCGGCGCCACGCAGCGCACTGCAGATTCCTTCGCCCGTGAACGGATCGAAAAAATCTGCGGCATCGCCAACAAGCAACGCACCGTCGATGGTGCTGCGACGCGACATGGCGTCGAAGGGGCCGGTGACGAGGACGGGGCGAACGAGATTCCCTCGTCCTGAGCGCAGCGAGGGACCTCCAGTATTCGCCTCATGTGAAGCCCGGAGGCCCCTCGCTGCGCTCAGGGCGAGGGTTGCATCAACACGGTCACGCACCGCCGGGAAATTCTCAAGCTGCTTCCAGAAAAAGCCTGTTGCGTCACCTCTCGCCGCTGCCGCAATCTCCGCTGGAACAACGACCGCAACATTTGCAACACCGCCACCCAGTGCGTTGATCCCGACGTATCCATTGCGTCCGACGTGCAACTCCGTCGTCGACGAAAGCCCTTCCACCCCTGCGACATGCGCGACGAACGCGACACGACGCAAGCGGCCGCGGCGATGCAATCCGGCGCGCCGCGCCACCATGCTGCCAATACCATCGGCGCCGACAACGACGCGCGCGCTGATGGCGAACGGCTCGCCATGCGCATCGGTACCGCGCATTCCGCAAATCGCTCCCGCGCCGTCGCGCGACAATTCGCGCGCCGTCATGCCTTCGTATACCTGCGCACCAGCGTCGCGCGCCGCGTGCAACAACGTGGCATCGAGAATCGTGCGCTTGAGGCCAATGCCGGTGGCCCGAAACGGTGTGCCACCGGCGTTGGCGAACCGGCCGACCAGCGCGCTGCCGCAGGGACCAACCACGCGCGTGCCGTCGAGCGGCGCACCGCCGGCCTGATCGATCGCGTCGAGCACGCCCAGTGCATCAAGTTGGCGAACGGTCTCGGGGCTCATGTATTCCGAGCACGGCTTGTCGCGTGGAAAGTGATCGCGATCAATCAGCGCGACGCGATGGCCGAGTCGCGACAGGCGCAGCGCAGTGCCGCTGCCCGCCGGACCACCACCGATCACCAGGACGTCCACCGGGACCTCAGTCGTCACGCGATCCTGTCGCAATGATCTGCATGATGGCGGCGCGCAATTCGTCGGGGCAGCAACAGTTGTGCTTCGCATTGGACAGCCGATCGAGCAACGCGTCTTCGTGGCATTTGTAGGAGAGACAACGGCGGCAGGCATCAAGATGCGTTTGCATTGAGGCCAGCTCTTCGGCTGGCAGTGTGCCGCGACGCCAGGCGTCGAGCTGAGCCAGCGCGGTTTCGCATTCGGCCGGTAGCGTCATGACTCCTCCGCCGACTTCGGTGGAATCAGTCCCGTCGACTCCGCATATCGCCGCAGCGAACCCTGCAGGATGCGTCGGGCGCGAAACAGCCGCGATTTCACGGTGCCGACCGGAATGTCGAGCGACTCGGCGATTTCGGCGTACGGCAGCCCTTCCATGTCACTCAGCACCAATACCTCGCGGAATTCGTCGGGAAGGCCGTCCACCGCATGCAACACCTCATCGTCGACCAGCTCGCTGAAGAAACGACCCTCCGGATCGGGATCCTTGGGATCGGGCGGTTCGGGAATCGCATCGACGTCCACGCCGACAGGGGTCCGCTTCTCCGAACGCCAGCCATTGATGAACTGGTTCCTGAGAATGGTCACCAGCCAGGCGCGGGCGTTCGAACCGGGGCGGAACGAGCCCCACGCCCGCAGTGCCCGCAGCATCGTGTCTTGCACCAGATCCTGTGCGGCGGCGGGTTCACCGGTGAGTCGCAACGCCACGCGGTACAGCGTGTCCAGATGGGGGAGGGCGGAGGATTCGAAGCTTTCGTCGGGCATCGCGGAAACTAAGTCGTTAGTCGTTGGTCGTAAGTCGTGAAATAGGGCAGGCTTCTCACGACTCACGACGAACGACTAACGACTTATCTTCCCCCCAACAAATGTCCGCCAACACCGCTGCCCTCATCCCGCTCGCCCTGCTCGAAGCGGTCCAGAATATCGATACCCCACCCGACGATGGTCTCGGTGCGTTGGCCGACGAACTGGCGGCCAAGCGCCTCGGCCTGTCGCCCACGGTGGCGGCGCAGGTGGCCCGGTATCGCGAGCAACTCTCCGGTGAGGTCGGCGAAGAAGAGGCAATCGCCGTGTTCCGGTTGGTTGGTCGCCGCCCCGATGCCGCACTGGTCTACGCCGATGCCGGCCGCCGCGCCGCGCGCTACGCCGCTCGCCAGCGAAGCACCGCTGCCCGCGCCATGATTGCCGCGGCTCCAGGCCGCGCGGGCGTGGCGCTCGCGCTCCGCACCACCGCAAAAATTTCGCGTCGCTGGCTGCTGGCCGATCTCGTCGTGTCGGAAGGAACGCTGCGTTGCGAGCTGAGCGATTCGCCGGCGCTGCGCGCGCGGGAAGATGGTGTTGCATGTCAGTTCTACACGGCTGCGTTCGCCGAACTGCTTCGGCAAGTTGGTGATCTCGAGTGGACGGTAGCGCATGAAATGTGTCTTGGTCGCGGCGACCGCTGCTGCATCTGGCGCGCACGGCGCGCGGAGGCGTACGAATGACAACACTCGCAGATCTGGATCGCAAACAAGTTGCGGATATGCTCGAACAACTTGGTGCCGACGGCTGGCTGCTATTCGACTTTCATGGCTGCAACCCTGTGGCACAGCGGATTCTGCCGGGTGGCATGGGTTCGCGCCGTCTCTTCGTCTGGGTGCCGCGCGAAGGCAAGATGACGGCGATCGTCCATCGCATCGAGATGCAACCCTTCGACGGATTCGATGGCAACATCATTCCGTTTGCCCGTCACGGCGAACTGCACGACGCGTTACGCATCACGCTCGCTGGAAAAACTGCGGCGATGGAAATTTCGCCGCGCGATGCGGTGCCGTACCTCGACCGCATCCCGTGGGGAGTGATCGACTTGCTCCACTCATTGAACGTCAAGGTTGTGTCAAGCGCGGGACTGGTGACTCGGTTTGCCGCGACCTGGACCTCCGCCGAGACGGCAGGCCACGTCCGCGCGGCCGAGGCGCTGCGAACGATCGCTCTCGCCGCACTCGCCAAGGCGGTTCGGCTGGGAGGCACCGGCTACACCGAGTCGGCGATGCAGGCTGAGGTCGTGGCCGCGATAGAGGCGGCCGGGCTGTATCTCGACCACGCCCCGATTGTCGGTTTCGGGCCGAATGCCGCGATCCCGCATTATGAGCCCCACCCGGGCGCCGACCGGACACTGGCCCGGGACGAGGTGGTCCTTCTGGACCTCTTTGCCGGCGAGGGGAAGGGGTCCGTGTTCGCCGATCAGACCTGGATGGGATTTTCCGGAAGTGCTGTTCCCCCAAGGGTTTACAAGGTATGGACGGTGGTGCGCGATGCCCGGGACGCCGCGATTGCCGCGTTGCGTGGGCGGCTCGCGGCGGGGGAGCCGGTCGTTGGGTATCTGGGCGACCAGGCGGCCCGTGGCGTGATCGAACAGGCAGGTTTCGGCGAATTCTTCGTTCATCGGACAGGCCACAGCATCGACCGGGATCTGCATGGCTCGGGACCCCACCTCGACGACTACGAGACCCATGACGATCGGGTGCTGCAACCGGGTACCGGATGTTCGGTCGAGCCGGGGATTTACCTGCCGGGCGAATTCGGCGTCCGGAGCGAAGTCAATCTCTATTGGGGCAGCGATGGACTCGTCGTAACCCCTAGGGAACCCCAAACTTCGCTCGTGACCACAACTTGACACTTCTTCGGGGGACCGACATATTCTCGTCAACCCGGACAAAGCACCGATCTTCTGAACTAC
>JANYCP010000034.1 GCA_025360265.1 Gemmatimonadota bacterium | reverse complement strand
GCTCAGCGGGACCAGTTCGGACGGCTTGAGAATCATGCAGTTCCCCAGCGCGATCGCGTTGGGAATCGTCCAGTTCGGCACCATGTTGGGGAAGTTGAACGGCGCAATCGATGCCACCACGCCGAGCGGAAAGCGCTCGATCCGACATTCCACGCCGCGACTCACTTCGAGAACTTCACCGGCGGTGATCTGCGGCAGTGAGCAGGCGAACTCCGTGAGTTCGATCGACTTGAGGACTTCCGCCTTCGCCTCGGAAGCCACCTTGCCGTTCTCTTCGGTGACGAGTGCCGCCAACGACTCGATGTCGCGCTCGAGCAGGGTGCGGTAGCGGAAGAAGACCTGCACCCGTTCCTTGATCGGCAGGGCAGACCAGCCGGGAAACGCGGCTTTGGCGGACGCCACGGCGGCATCGACGGCGGCCCCGGACGAGAGGGGAACCTTCGAGATGATCGATCCGTCGCCGGGACTGTAGACGTCGAGCGACGGGTAATCACCGGCGACGAATTTGCCGCCGACGTAGTTCTGCACTTCGGGGTATTTCACGGAAGCTCCCTTGCGGGTCAACCTTCGTTGAACCTGCAGCCGAAAGTGCAGCAGGGCAAGGGGTTAGCGGCTACGGAATTGGTTCAGTTAGCAGCTTCTCGATCAGTGCGGAAAACCGCTCAGTGTTGCCTTGGTCCCACCCGGTCACGATCTGGCGAATGATGCCGCGCTTGTCGATCAGCATGATCTGCGGAATGCCGCTGACACGGTAGTCGGTGTCGGGCTTCGGCTGCGCATACGGAGCACCGGCCACCTGCTCCATGGCCGGGTTGATGGCCACCGGAAATGAGAGGCCGTTCTCGGTGCCGTAGTAGATCCGGTCAGCAGCGATTTCTTGTTCTGGTGTGAGTGAGCGCTGCACACCGAGATAACCGTACAACTGCGTGACCATCACGCCCTGGAAATCCTTCCCTTTCAATCGCTCAGCGAGCGCGTTCAATCCGGGGTAACTGTTCTTGCACGGACCGCACCAGTGCGCGGTGAACTCGATGAGTGTCACCTTGCCGGGCACCGGTACCACGACCGACTTCGCGTCGGTGTTGACCCACCATTGCGCCTTGATGTCCGGCGCGCGCGTCCCGATCAGTGCGTAGCGATGGCGAAAGTCCTTGAAGCGTTCCAGGGCCGGTGCACCGAGTACTTTTTCTGCGGTCGTGGCAATTCTGAGCGCAGAGTCTGGCTGCAGGTGATCGGCGAGCGATCGCGCGAGTTCAGCGTAGCCAAGGAGCACGTCCGCGGGTTTGTTCATCTTGCGGCCGAGCGCGATGACCGCGAGAGAATGTTTCTCGAGTCCATCGGCCACGTCGCGGTATTCGTAATTGCCGAGCAGGCCGCGGTGCGCCCGGAGTTTCATGTCGTCGAGCGAATCGGGGAGCAGATCGATCTTCGCGACATACTTCTCGGCCTCGTCAACGATACCGTAGAAGTTTCCAGCTTTCGAAATTTCGCGCGACATCGCGAACAGATACGCCTGTCCCTGCGCGCGCGGCGGCAGTGCAACCGACAGCATCCGTTCGTATGCGCGCTGGCCGCTGATCGTATCCCGCGCGTAGTCGAACACGGGAATCAAGTCGACGAGCTGCACCGGAGAGATCGTCGTGAGGTCGAACGACGCAGCGCAATCGCGCGCCATCTTCTCGGAGCCCCGCACCGCAATACGGCTGGACGCGAGATTCTTCTCCAAAATCTCCGCATCGGTCAATCCCGGAGAGGTCGCCTTGCTGACGCGCGTCGCGATGAGCTGCGCCGTCTGCCAATCCTTGGCGGCCTTGAGACAGGCAGCAGGCGGCGAGAGCGGCGTGGCGGCCTGTGCGCCAACAGGCGCCGGAGCGAGTGCCCCAGCGCCTGCGAACGAAGCGATCAGTGCAACGGCAAGATGCCGCTTCATGGATTGGGCGTGTTCACGCGCTCGTTGAGCAGCTGCCGGATGTACGTGCTGAAGCGTTCGGTGTTGCCCTGATCCCAGCCCGTGACGATCTGGCGAATGATGCCGCGCTTGTCGATCAGCATGATCTGGGGAATGCCGCTGACGCGGTAATCCGCGTCCGGCTGCGGCCTCGGGAACGGCTGCCCCGGGACGGGCACCGAGCGATCGTTGATTGCGACCGGGAACTTCAGCGCGTGTTCGGTGCCGAAGTATTCACGGTCCGCGGCCACTTCCTGCTCCGCTGTCAGATTCTTCTGGGTACCGAGGTATCCGTAGAGCTGCGTCACCATCACGCCGGTGAAGTCGGTTCCCTTGAAGCGTTCGGCCAGTGTGTTCAATCCCGGATAGCTGTTCTTGCAGGGGCCGCACCAATGCGCCGTGAACTCCATCAACGTCACCTTTCCTGCGGCTGGCGCAATTACCGCCGGTGCATCGGCGTTGATCCACCACTTCGCCGTGATCTTGGCCGCCGGTGTTCCGATCAGCGCATAGCGATCGCGGAAATCCTTGTACGCTTCCGTTGCTGGTGCGCCGAATTCCTTCTCGGCGGCGGCGAGAATGCGCAGGGCTGAGTCGGGCTGCAGTCGATCGGCATACGAGCGCGCGAGGTAGGTGTTCGCGCTGATGATATCGGAGGATCGATTGAGCTTGCGAGCGAGGGCGATCACCGCAAGCGCGTGCATCCGGAGTCCTTCGGCCACGTCGAGGTATTCATATCGGCCGAGCATGGTGTGATGCGCGTTGAGCTTCATGTCTGCCACCGAATCCGGGAGCATGTCGATCTTCGCGACAATCTTCTCGGCGCTATCGATGATCCCGAAATGACTGCTCTGGCGGGCGAGCTCTTGCTGCATGGCGAGCGTCCATGCACCGGCTTGCGCGCGCGGCGGAAGATTCTTGGCGGCAAGAAGTCGCTCGGTGGCGAGGCGCGTGCCGACAGTGTCGCGCGCGATGCCGTACAGCGTGATCATGTCCATGAGCTGCACCGGCGGGACGCTCGCCAGCGGAAACTTCGCGATGCAATCGGTCGCCATCTTGAGCGCGCCGTTCGAGGCAGCGGTACTCGCGGCAGAGTACTTCTGCATGAGCGCCGTGCGGTTCGAGTCGGTGGCCTTCATGTAGGCATCGCGAGCCGGTGTAATCTGCTCCGTTCGCCAAGCGATGATTGCCTGGGCGCACGAGGCTGGGGCTTGCGCCTGCTGGGCAGCAAGCGTTGCCGGGGCGAGCGCCGCGGCCAACATGAGTACGACAGGGCGAATACGCATGGGAACTCCGGGAAAGACGTCAATTCAAGTGTAGCCGTATTGCCGGTGGGCCGCTATCCAATGCAGCTTGCGATGCACCCTGGAGAGAGAGTCATGTCAATTTCAGGCCGTTTGAAGGGCGGGACCCCTCGCCGTGAGCGAATCCGCGCCTCCCCCCGGTTCAATGGCCGCACCTTCGTGAACACCCACGGCGTGCTCCCCGGCATGAAGCCCGGTGTTGCCCGCCCGACGATTCGCGACTTTCTCTGCGGCGGCGAACGGCGAGTGCCGGGCGGACCGCTTCCGCTGGTCGATCCGGTTCCAGTCTGGTCGACGCCAAACAGCTCAGGTCTGCGAGTCACCTGGCTCGGTCACTCCACCACGCTGATTGAAATCGACGGCATTCGCGTCCTCACCGATCCGGTGTGGGGCGAGCGGGCATCCCCACTCAAGTTCGCCGGACCGAAACGCTTTCATCCGCCACCGGCAGCGCTCGCGTCGCTGCCGCCGCTCGACGTGGTGATCGTCTCGCACGACCACTACGACCATCTTGATCGACCGACCATTCGTGCGCTCGCAAAAACACGCGTGCCGTTCATCACGTCGCTGGGTGTGGGTGCACACCTCGAACAATGGGGGGTGTCGCCGGATCGCATTACGGAACTCGATTGGTGGGAGTCGACACGAGTTGGCAGCGTCACAATTACCGCGGGACCGGCACAACATTTCTCAGGACGCGGACTCAAGAATCGCAACACCACGCTCTGGTCGTCGTTTCATCTGCGCGGCCCGAAGCATTCGTTCTTCT
Organism: Gemmatimonadota bacterium; assembly: GCA_025360265.1. GTDB lineage: Bacteria > Gemmatimonadota > Gemmatimonadetes > Gemmatimonadales > GWC2-71-9 > Palsa-1233. The sequence goes on along the minus strand of JANYCP010000034.1, from coordinate 4,722 downwards.
TCGGCGCCGACACTGGACTGACCGAGGAGTACCTGGAGGTCGCGAAGCGACTTGGTCCGTTCGACGTGGTGGCGCTCGAAATCGGTGCGTACCATCCGGCGTGGGGCGACATTCACATGGGACCGCTGAACGCCATCAAGGCGTACGGCATGCTCGGCAGCGGCGTGTTCCTTCCCATCCACTGGGGAACGTTCAACCTCGCGATGCATCCGTGGGACGAGCCGGCCGAGACCGTGCTGCAACTAGCGCCGGCAGCGAGGTTCCCGCTGCTCATGCCACGGCTTGGCCAACCGGTGGAACCCTTGCGCGAACTGGTCGTCCAACCGTGGTGGCGCGCCGTCGTATCGAAGGGGGCACCCGAGCCGGTGGATGTGCCCGAGGGGAAGGGTGATCTGGAGTGGTTGCCAGATTAGAGGCAGCGTACCCACAACCCCAACCGCCCGAACCGCGTACGCCAGTCATACCTCTCGCCCGGAGTCACGCCGTGACGCGAACGTTCATCGCAGTCGCCACCTTCATTGTCACCGCACAGCCAGGCGCGGCCCAGCTTCCGCGCACCCGCGACAGCGCCGGCATCCATATCGTGGAAAACGCAGCCCGGGCGAAAGCGCCTGTCGCGTGGAGGTTGGCCGAGAAGGCGACCTACGATGTCGGCGGCCTCAAGGACAATCTCGATGACGAGCTGAACAAGAACAGCGCCTACCTGAAAGACATTCGCCTCTCCGATGGGCGACATGCGGTAGACGATCAAATACGGCTCCGATTCTTCGACGCAGCCGGCAAGCAGACACGAGTCGTTGGCCGGCAGGGCCAGGGTCCCGGCGAATTCCAGTATATCGATGCGCTATGCCGAACCCATGGCGACACGATCGTCGCGAGCGACCCGGGCAACGGCCGTGTCACGGTGTTCAACAACACCGGCAACATCGTGCGAGAGATACCAGTCGCACGAACCTACCTGCTGCGCGACGGCTGCCTCGACGACGGCAGTTTCATCCTGACGGAAACCACACGACCCGCCAGTGGGCCGGCTGTCACGACGCTCGTTCGTCGGGGATCGGATGGCACCGTTCTCGGCTCGGTAGGAGCGTGGGAACGCCGGCCAACGAACCTGTTTGTCACCGATCAACTGCTATTCGCCGCCTGGGGGCAGCGTATCTATATCGCCGATCCGCGGACAAACGAGGTCAAGGCATACAACCCTCAAGGAAAGCTGGTCGCCCTCATTCGCACTGCCGACGCGATGGAGAAGACCACGGCGAGCGAACAAGCCGCGATGATGCCGATGGTTGCACCGGCTACGACCGATCAGGCAATTCTCGACCGCTTCAAGGAGAGGGTGCGTACCGAACCGCACCCTGCCGAGTGGCCGAGCTACGGGCGCATGTTGATCGACCCCGACGGCCGCGTCTGGCTGGAGGATTATGCGCGCGACCGAACGGCGCCGAGGTTGTGGACGGGGTTTGATGCATCCGGGCGGATGATTGGACGATTCACGATGCCGGCGACGCAGAAGAATGGCGACCCGCGCGTTGACTCATTCACCTCCGGCGGCGTGCTGATTCTTCACGACGACAGCGACGGAGCGCATCACCTCACGACGTACGCGCTTGTCCCGGTGAAGTGAGGGGCGCCATGAGGTGGTTGCCGCGATACCGCTCCACCCCACCATTAACCGTGTGGAGCATCAACAGCGCACCCGGCCTGCCGTATCGCTTCATCAGGTCGAACATCATCGGCTCCTCGCCGCCCCACGGATAGCCAAATACTACGTCAAATTCGTCGAGCGAGCGGCCCAGCTGCAGGTATCCCGACTCTCCGTCACCTATTGTGGCGATACGCCCGTCGCCGCTGCTGGGCTGCCATCTGTAGCCAGTCGGCAGAAAACTTCCGGCGGCAAACCGTGCCCGCGACTGGAATTTCTTCGCAAGTGCGCATGCCGTCGCGACGAGATTGGTATCGAGTTCGATGCCGTAAGCCTCGAATCCAAGCAGGTCGGCCATGATGGTGATTACGCCGGAAGCAGAACCCCACTCGAGGAACTTGAGGCCCGGGGCGCAGTGCGGCAGCAGTGCCGCACGCACCAGCTCGTAGTCTGCGTTGACGAATGGATGGAATGCCCGATCACGCACTTCGGTATCGAAGCGCTCGAAGATTTCCCAGCCCTCAGCGCACAAGGCATCAAGTCGGGCGCTGAGGACATCATCCACTAGGGGTTGGTCTCCGGGTCGCCCGGCACAAAGTCGTCGGCGCCGTCGGCCTGCGGCACGTCGCCGCCGCCATCACCTTCGCGCTTCAACCGCTTCTTCTCGGCCTTTTCCTCGCGCTTCTGCTGCTTCTTGAGGTCCTTCTGTCGCTTCTCGAATCCGAAATTCGGTTTCTTTGCCACGCGGTGGGCTCCACTCTGTCCGGGCGAAGGACCATCCAACGCCCGTGAGTCAAGCTAACCAGACTATGGCACGATCACCGTGCGCCCCGCGGCACGGTCGAGATACACCTTGATCCGGCTCCGTTCATCGTCGGTGAGATTCGGCGCCGTCTTCCTCAGCAGGTCCATGAACCCGGTCACCTCGATCGGAAAGTCCGGCATCCCGATGTTGCTGCCATCGGGCATCATGTTGGAATCACCAAGCTTCTTGCCGGCGCCGTCGAGCATGAAGAACCATGGGATGCCGATCTTCGCGAGATCGCCTCCCATCGCCTTGGCAATGTCGGCGCCACCCGGGTTCTCCAGCGCCTTGTACTGCGGTGATTCCAGGACCGTGAGCCCGACGATGACGAAGTTGGCGCGCATGATCTGGCCGACACCGGTGGTGTCGTCGAGGAACTTGTCGAACTTGTGGCACCAGCCGCACCACGAAGCGCCGAACTTTACCAGCACAGCCTTGTGGTCTGCGGCGGCCTTCACGACTGCGGCATCCATGAGGTCCTTCGCGGCTTTGACCGGCCCCGGGGCCTGAGCCGGCAGCGTCAGGGCGATGGATGAGAGGACAAGGACGAACCGGGTGACGGTACGCCGCATACGAACCTCCGCGACCTGTTGTGGGGAGAAGCTCCCTTGAACATGTGGCCAGGTACGCTGGAGCGATAGGGGAGCGCGAACGCTATAGATTCTGGAATGTCCAGACACCTCGTAGCCCTCACCCTCGGTGTGGTCGCCCTCCGGGCGGAAACTCTCACCGCGCAAGCGTCGGCCGGCGGTGCGTTTGCCATCAAGAAGTGTGATGATCCGAAGGCACCGTTCGGCGACATGCGCCGCACGATCGGCGACGTCTCCTTCTCGATTGACCGCACCGGCAAGCCCGACACCGCAACGATCAAGGTGACCCATGCCCTCGGCATGTCAGTGGCGGGATTCAAGAGTGCTGCCGCGCGTCAGCTGGTTGGTTGTCGATTCGATGTCGAAAAAGCAGCGCTCACTGCCTCGATCACCGTCAAGGCGCACGTCACGCTTGAACCCATCAGCGTGACCGTGGGACCGGCCGAACGAGACCCATCTCCGGAACCGGCCCTTCCGCTTGAGCCGTTCGATATTCCCAAGGATTCGATGCCGCTCCGTTGGGCGGACGCTCGTATCGACGAGCAGCCGCGGCAGCTCCAGTGCAAGCCGCCGCCGCGCCCGTCAATCCGGGTGCAAGGTTCAGGGGCCACGCAGGCCGCGGCGCAGCAGGCCGCCAGTGCCGATATGGCGACGCAATTCGAGGCCTGGAATTCAACTCACTCGGGAACGCTTTTCGCGGAACTGCTGATCAAGACCGATGGTCGGCCAGGCAATCAGGTGCGCGTCATCGAGGTCAGTAACCCGCCCGCGGCCACTGGCCTGGCCGAGATGCTCGGCGGCTGCGACTATGCGCCGGCCCGCTACCGTGGAGTCAAGGTTGCGGCGATGCTCCAGACGAGGATGACGATTCAGAACATCGTGGTGCGATAGCGCCGCTCGGTGGTGGATGACGTAGATTCTGGAATGCCAAACAGCCGACCGATTCTTGCCCTCATTGGCTTCCTCCCGGCGTTCCTGTCTGCGCAACAGTCTCACGAACTCCAGGCCACGCCGGCCACGATCGTGCGCGGCCACTACTGGTCGCAGGACAAGCCGGTACTGGAGATCAGATCCGGTGATCGCGTCACGATCCACACGATGATCACCAACAACCCCAACGGACTGCAGCGCGCCGGCGTCGATTCCGCGAAAATTCAGAAAAACCTGCGCGACATCACGGCAGGCGCGGCGCAAGATCCCATTCGTGGGCCAGGCGGCCATATCCTCACCGGTCCGATCTTCGTGCAGGGCGCCGACTCGGGCGATGTGATCGAGATCCATTTCGAATCGATGCACGCTGATATCGACTATGCCTACAACTCATTCGGTGGTCGGAGCGGTTTCATTCCCGAAGATTTTCCAGCCGGTGGGACGAGCAAGATCATTCCGTTCGACACGGTGAACAACATCGCGCACTTTGCTGACGGCATCGACATCCCGATGCGGCCGTTCTTCGGCAGCATTGGCGTGGCACCGCCGGCGGCGATGGGCCGCGTGAGCAGCGCGCCACCGGGGATTCATGCCGGTAACATGGACAACAAGGATCTCGTGGCTGGCACGACGCTCTATATACCAGTGTGGGTACCCGGTGCCCTGCTGTATGTCGGTGACGGACACGCGGGCCAGGGAAATGGCGAAGTCGACATCACGGCACTCGAAACGTCGCTGCGCGGCACATTCAC
>JANYCP010000386.1 GCA_025360265.1 Gemmatimonadota bacterium | reverse complement strand
GCGGCCGGCGGATAATGTGTCGTAGTGAAAAATCGATCGACTCGGCTGCCCACTGGCACGTCAACATCGACGTTGACGCTGGTCAGCGTCGAGGTCTGCCCATGTGCGCCAAAGTGGATCGGCGTGCCATCCGCTTGCATCGCCAGCGTATCGTGCACCGACACATTGCTGCCGAGATAGCGAAACGCCCACTCAGCCACCAGCGTGGCTGTCGGCCCGCTGGATCGCGTCCACGTCTCCGCACCAACCACATGCTGAAGCTTGTAAATCGTGAATTGGCCGGAGTCGGGCCGGACCGCTTGAGCGCCCGCAGGCAACGCGGACACGACTGCAGCAAGCAACGCAAACGAAGGGCGCATCATCCCCTCCTAGTGCTTCGGTTTGACCTTTGGCGCACCTTTGCCAGTGATCGATTCAACCTCTGCGATGGTGCGCGGTGAGGCGCACGACAGGCAGTCCACGCCAGTTGGCGTGACCAGGAAATCATCCTCGATCCGCGTGCCGATTCCGCTGTACTTGGGCATCATCTTCTTGAGCCGATCGCGAAACGCCGCGTTCGCCGGAACATCCGCCACCATATCGAGCGTGCTCGGACGCACGTAGAGTCCTGGTTCGATTGTGAACACGCTGTTAACCACCAGCGCGCCATTCTCCGTGTAGTTCGGGTCATGCACGTTCAACCCGATTCCATGGCTGAGGCCGTGGAAATAGAAGAGTCGCAACTGGCTCTGAGTTCCAGCGCCAACAGCCGCCAGGCCACCACGTCCACCGCCGCCGCCAGACGGTACATACGTCGCGCCCATAGAGTCAACCAGGCCCGCCAGGATGAGCCCACGCCACAAGGCCGAATCCGCTGCCGCATTAAGCTCCGTCATCCGGGCGCCCGGCTTCACCAGCTTTGCCGCCGCCGTTTGCGCGGCGAGTACAGCGCTGTAAATGATCTTCTGCGCCGGTGAGAATTTTCCATTGACGGGAAAGGTGCGCGTCACGTCGGCGGAGTATCCCTTGTAATCCGTTGCCGCATCAATCACCACGACGTCGCCAGGCTTCGACATGGAAGTGTCGGCGCTGTAGTGCAAGTACGTCGAATTTGCTCCGGCGCCCACGATGGATGGATAACCGAGTCGCTCACCACCTGCGGTGAGGAATGCGCCCTCGACTTGCCCGCGCAATTCGTACTCCGACACTCCCGGATAGGCATATCGCATTGCAGCGATGTGGCCGAGAGTGGAAATCTGTGCCGCACGACGAATCAACGCGATCTCTGCGTCGGTCTTCTTGGCGCGAGCCTGGCTCATCGCACGGGTGATCGCGGCCAACTCGTTTTCTGGCGGCGCCGCGGGCGGCGCCCCAGCACCGCGCGCACCGCCAATCGCCACGTTCGTCGCCGCACCGCGTCCGATGCGGCCACCACCGATCACACCGCTGTCGCCCACCACAGATTTCAGTTGCGTGGAGAGTCCCGGCCACCCAGCGTCCTGGGCCAGCAGGTACACCTTGGAGTGGGTCGCGTCGAGCGTGTCGAGCAACGCCCGTAGCGAACCCGATGGCAACGCCGGGATGCCCATGATCGCGGTGGCTTCGACCGGCCCGATCTGGTCCCCTTCCCATGCGTACGCCGGCTTGGCGGGCACGATGATGCGCTGGCCCGTGGCCGCTCCCTTGCGCCACATGACCAGTGCTGACCCGGGCTGCAGGATTCCGGTGAGCGCCTGGAAGTTCTGCGACTGGATGAACGTCTGGTCCTCGCGCGGCGGCGCGACCGTACCTTCGACAAAGATGATTCCGTCATGCGTCATCGCGTCAAGCACGACCTGTCGCTTCGCGGCGTGATCCGCCATCGGAAGCTGCGCGGTTGCAGTGGTCGCGACAAAAAGGGAGCTGGCGAGAGCAAGTCGAATGCGCATTGGTTCCTCGTGAATCGTTGGTTCAGTTAGCTCGCTGCAATAACTCCTTCACAGTCCACGGCAGCCTGCGCGATGGTGTCGCGGCACGGACTCGCGCTACAGTTTCTGAGGTAATCGGTGGAGCCTTGTTCCCCCACGATCGGCGCACGAATGAAAGCACCGACGCAATCTGCTCGTCGCTGAAGGCGCCGCCCCAGGTCGGCATTGCGCCGTTGAACACTTCGCCCTGCACCTCAACATCGCCCGTGAGTCCGTGCAGTACGATCCGAACCAGCCGCGTCTCGTTGCCGGTGACCCACTCGCTCCCGGCCAGCGGTGGAATCTTGCCTTCGGTGCCGAGTCCGGTCACGAGGTGACATGCAGCACATGTGACGGCGAAGATCTTCGCGCCATCGGCACCCACCGGTATGGTCGCCGCTGGAGCAGCTGCAGCAGCCTGGCCCGGCACTGGCGCAGCCAAATACACGGAACAGGCAACCGCAAGCCAGACGGATCGCCGCATCAGTTCTTTTTCTTGCAGGCAGCCGGATCTGGCTTCACGAAGTACGGACGATACCCCGGATCCTGCGGATCCATGCACCCCATCAAGTTGACGATCTCCACCTTGCGAAAATCTATCGGCGCCGTCTCAGCCTGCAGCGCGATGAATCCTTCACGCAGGGGCTTCCCTTCGATCAGCACGCCGGGATTGGTGTGGTTCGCGTTGCCGCCACCCATCTGCGGCTTGGAATAGGTCAGCACCGTATCGCCATTCACAATGTGACGGATGATCGAATCACCAAGCACCAATCCCTCGACGCGGACCCATTGATCGCCATCGTACGTCTGCGATAGCGACGTGATGCAATGCGTGGTCACACGCTTGCCGCCCATCTCGATGTCGGTGCCCGGTGTGCAGAGCGAACCATTGGGACGTTTTCCCTGGCCGAGACCACCAAGTAGCTGCAATTCCATCGAGATCGGGAAATCCTGGTCCAACCCCATGCTCGCCGCCGATTGCGAATGAATCATCACGCCGTTGTTGCGAACGGCCCAGCCAAGCGACTCGGCTCCCTTTGCCTGTTCGCCGACGAAACGGTATTCCACCGCGATCAGATAGTAGGAATACGACTGCTTGGTGAACAGGTGGCCGAACTCGTCCTTGAATGGCGCCTTCCACTGATCGTAGCGCAGCTTGAGCAAGCCATCCTCGACCCGGAAGGAGTTGTTGAAGTTTTCGCCCACGGGATGACCGGTGAACTTGACGTCCCAGCCACCAAGATCCTTCCCGTTGAACAGCTGCACCCAATCCATCGCCACCGGCAGCGTCGGTGCCGGACGCTTGTCCCAGGCATCGAGTCGCTCCTTGTACTGCGCCTCGAGCCGCATGATGACGATGGCATCCACCAGTCGCGGTGCGAATAGTGGCTCACTCCATGCCGCATCAAGCACCGGGCGCACCTTTGCCGCAACATCCGCTGGCGTGCGCGCCGTCCGGACGCTCTGGATCAGCACGGCAAACGCCAGCGTGCGTTCCGCTGGCGTACCGTTGCGGGTGAGGGTGATGAAATTGTCGAGCTCTGTTTGCCGCTTGCGATCACCGATATATCGCCGCCATGCAACTTCCACATCGTTGGTGCTCGCCGGTGCGCCGCTCACTGCCGGCGGATTCAGCTGCGCCATGATCCCGGTGATCCGGTCGAACGCTCCGCGACCTGATAGTTGCGCGATGGCATTCACCATCTTGCCACGCACCGAGGAGTCGACGCGTACATCCAGTGCCGCCGCGCGAACCAGCGGAAAGGTCGCATCGGAGACACCTTTCTCCGCGGCAAGCAGCTTCGCCACGCCGACGTGCATCGCCGGACTGATCGCATCGAGGCGGTTCAGCAGCGGGACCGCCGTCGCATCGACTTCGTCCTTGCCAACGAATGCATCGACCAGTTCGTCGGCACCGGCCGATCGGGTGTCAACGACCGCCATGAATAACGGCAACGTCCCCTGCGGCAGGACGCGATTCTTGACGTAGTCATCAACCATGCCCGGGAGCTCGGCAACGCGGACTGCACTCAAGGCCGACTTGAGCGCCGTCGCGATCTGCGGACTCGATTCCCAGGTAACGCCGGCGAAATACGGCCCAGCGAAGAACGGCCGCGTCCCCCACCAATCTCCCTTCCAGTCGGCCTCGCGGTGGTAGAGCCGCGCGAGAGCCAGCGCGACGTCTCGTTGTGGCGGCGCAGCAATCAGGCGGGCGACAACAGCCGGCTCGTGAATCTGCTGGAGCACGCGCAGCGATCCGGTGCGTACCGCCGGTATCGCCGATGCCATGCCATCAAGCGCCGCCTCGACCGCATGGAGCGTCACCAATGCGTTCACCGCAATGTGCGCCACGGCAGCATCGCTGCTACCGGTAAGCGGCACGATCGAGGGCGCCGAACTGGTTGCCCCTTGCCGCACCAACGCGGCAATCGCCTGGAGCTGAACCGCCGGTGATGAATCGGCGAGAGCCCGCACCAGGAAAGCCGTCGGCACCTTCGCCGCCGTTGCCTTGTCGTCCACCAGTGCGCGGATCGCCAGGTCACGAATCGCAGGATCCGCAGCGGCCTTGATCAAGGCCGCTTGCGCCTTGGCGCCGATCATCTGCCGCAACGTGAACATTGCCGCCACTCGCGCGTATGCCGGTTGCTTGGCGTCAAGCATCGCCGCCTGAAGGGCGGCACTGGTCGTCGGCTTTACCGGGCGGCGCAGCAGCTCGCGCTGTGCCTGCAGGCGAATGGACGCATTCGGACCCAGCAATGCGGCGCGCAGCGCTGCGTCGTTGAGTTTTGTCGGATCGAAAGGTCTTGTCGCCGCACCAGACGGCGACACTCGCACCACATAGCCGACGCTGTCGCCGATGTAGTTGAACGAGCCGCCGGACAATGATGCGATGAACATGTTCGACTGGCCGTCCATCGCCATGTCGGACGGATGCGGAATATCGAGGAAGGTTTCCTGTGCAATCAAAAAACTCGCACCGCTAGGTGTCAGCGGGTGGCGCAACACCCTATTGACGGTCCAGTCGCCGGTGTACAGCGCATTGCCATAACCCGCGGGCATTCCCGGATCGTGCACCCAGAGTCCACCGGTACCGGCACCGGCGCCGTAGTCCGCAAGCGACGGCATATGCTCGGCGGGGAAGTTCATGTAGAGCATGGGATAGCCCATGTTCGCGCCGGCAGGGATGTAATGCAGGCGGGTATCCCAGCCGTCACCATCATTCGTGTTGTCACGAGTGAACACATGCAGGAAG
>JANYCP010000380.1 GCA_025360265.1 Gemmatimonadota bacterium | reverse complement strand
CGACGCGCGATTTGCCATTGTCGGATCTGGCATCATCGTGATTCTGCAGTTCCTCCTGTTCCTGTTGGTTGGTGTCGCACTCTGGGCTTCACAGAATGCGCCGCCTGCGCTGGCGTCCGACAAGCTGTTCGGTGAGTTCGTGCTGCATCACCTCCCGGTCGGCCTCTCGGGATTGGTGATCGCCGGGATCCTGGCCGCTGCGATGGGATCTCATGCCTCGGCGATCAGCGCTTTGGCCTCCTCGTTAACATACGATCAGTACGCATCGTGGACTGGCGAGCGCGACCCTGCGACACTCCTCCGCGTCGGGAGAATCGTTTCGTTCGGCTGGGGCACAGCGCTAATTGTTGCAGCCATCGCTTTTTCGCACATCACGGGCGGCACTCCGGTCGTCGTCCTGGCACTCTCTATCGCCTCGGTGACCTACGGCGCGCTACTCGGTGCGTACTTGCTGAGCGGCGCCGGACCGCGCATGCGCGGGCGTGACGTGATTACCGGCACGTCCGTAGCGATGGCGCTGATGATGGTGACGATCTTCGCAGCGCGCCTGTCGTCACTCGGCATCGCGCCGCTCGAAGCGCTCGGCAAGCTCGCCTTCCCCTGGTACGTTCCAATGGGGCTGGCACTCACATTGACCATTTCCTGGATGTCCAGCTGGATCGGCGTGGCGCAGTCCCCACGACTCACGACCAACGACTCACGACCTTCATGATTATCCTCGGCGCCGACATCGGTGGCACCTCTTCCCGCGTCGTGTTGTACGACGACGACAGCGAACGCGCCCGCGCCGAGGGAAGCGGGTTTCCAATGCGAAGCGGTAACGGTGACCAGTTGGCGGCAGTGATTTCCGAGCTCGCACGCCCGCTACTCGCCAAAGGACGAAACGTGCGCGCTGATACGCTCGTTGTCGGGGCAGCCGGCGCCGGGCGGGAAACGGAACGTGATGAATTACGCGCGTCGCTCGATCGCGAGCGCCTCGCATGGCGCGTCATCGTGACCACCGACGCCGAGCTCGCACGTGCCGCCGCATTTGCTGGCGCACCTGGTGTCCTTCTCATCGCCGGCACTGGGAGTATTGCGGTCGCGCGTGATGTACGTGGCAACAACAAGCGGGTTGGCGGGCTCGGATGGCGAATGGGCGATCATGGATCTGCTTACTGGCTCGGCGCCCGCGCGCTCGAAGCGATCGGCGCCATGCACGACGGGCTTGGCGACCCGACGCGCCTGGCAGAATCGCTTTGCGCCGCAGCCAAGGCTGCCGGTATTGGTGCATTGGTGCGCTGGTCCACCACCGCCACGCCAGCCGAGGTCGCCGCGCTCGGACCAGCCGTGCTGCAGTGCGCCGAGAACGGCGACCGCGTCGCAGCAGCTCTACGTGATGCCGCAGTCGACGCGCTGGCCGGACTTGCGATGGCGGCCGGCGGTGGACTCCTGCCCATCGCGATGTCGGGCGGATTGCTGGCGCCGGGCCGGCCGCTGCGGGACCGGGTCGCTGCCATGCTGGAGTCGCGCCACCACGCGACAGTGATCGAGCGAGCCATCGATCCATGCCGCGGCGCGCCAATACTGGCGAGCGAGATGAGAGACGAGAAACGTGAGACGTAAGGCGTGAGACCGGTGGTGATCGGGGTAATGCTTGCGACGGTCCGGGTCTGCGCGGCGACGGCGCTCCTGGCACAGCAACTTCCAGATTCCATCGCCAATTTTGGACTGAAACAATTCGCACTGAGCGCCGGCGCACTTTCGGTCGTTGTGCTCGTACTCGATGCACCGATCGCGAAGGCATTGCACGGCGCCGCTTCGGACGGCACACTCAACACTGCGCGTCAACTGGATCGATTCGGTGATCCATCCGGCTTCGGTCCAATCATCGGCGGTGTTGCGCTCGCTGGATTGGTCACCCACAACGGCCGTGTCGCGCGCGTGGCGCTGCACGCACTCGAGTCGGTGACGCTCGCCTCGGCGACAGTGCAGGTCGGCAAGATCATCATGGGCCGCGAGCGGCCGTATTCCGACCCCGACCTTGATGGGCTCGATTTCCTCCACTACCCCAGTAGTCGTGCCTTTCCGTCCGGCCATACCGCTGCAGCGTTCGCGATGGCCACGACGCTGGGAGATGCGATCGATAAGCCGTGGGCGCGGGTCAGCCTGTACGGTCTCGCGGTGGGAACAGGCTGGGCGCGCATGGCGGAAGAACAGCACTGGCTGAGCGATGTCCTCGCCGGAGCGGCGATCGGCATCGTGTCGGCGCGGTTCATTTCGGGCAAGACCAAGATCTTTGGGGTGCGGCCTCCGCACGTCCTGGTTGGCCCGCGACAGATGCAATTCAACTGGACCTTCTGACTGTAATCCTGCAGTAAGCCGACATCCGGTACTGTTCGCGCAACATGGCCGCACCCACTAACCACACCCCATGCCGGAGATACCCGATGAACCGCACCCATTCCGCAATGCTTGCGCTAACGCTGGCGATCGCCCTGCCAGCGGCGCTGCTGGCGCAAGCACCAGACAAGAGTGCTGGCACCAAGCCAGTCGTCACCAAGCCCGCGACAACTCCCAAGCCGAAGGTCGAGTCGCAAGCGGCGCTGGCAATGCAGGCAAAAGTCTCGGTCGATGCCGCGACGGCCACCGCGCTCGCCAAGGTACCAGGATCGACTGTGAAGAGCCATGAACTCGAGCGGGAAGATGGCAAGCTCATCTACACATTCGACCTCAAGACGGCGGGCAAGTCCGGCATCGACGAGGTCAACGTCGATGCGATGACAGGAGAAATCGTCGGCAAAGTTGCCCACGAGAAAGATGCACCGCCGAAGGCGACAACCCCACCGGTCAAGAAGACTGGCGGGACCTGATCGCGTCGGGACCCATGTGACAAACGCCCCGGGAGACCTCTCCCGGGGCGTTTGTCATCCACCCGTAAGGTTCACCGCCATATTCTCATGGCTGCTGACAACCAGCTACTCCACCCCGCACCGAGGTTGGTATGAGCCGTACTTCCGCAATCCTGCAGGCACTCATCGTGGCGGCGGCAATCGCCGTACCAGCCGCTGGACATGCCCAGGCATTCAAGACGACCAAGTTCGATATCGGGGGGCTCGGCGGCACTGACTATCTCACCGCCGAGGCTGGCACGGGTCGAGTATTCGTGTCGCGGGGCAACCACGTGATGGTGATCGATGGCCCCACGGGCAAGATCCTCGGCGACATCCCAAGCGGCGGAAGCACGCATGGCATCGCGCTGTCTGCGAAGTCGGGACATGGCTTCATCACCGCCGGCGCCGATTCGTCTGCGGTGATGTTTGATCTCAAGACACTCGCCGTCATCAAGCACGTCAAGGTCCCGCCCGGCGGCCTCGACGGCATCATGTACGACGACTATATGGACCGGATCATCCTGACGAATCACAGCAAGGTCGGCACGGTCGTCGTGCTCGATGCGAACAGCGGCGATATCGTCGGTACGGTCAACCTTGTCGACGGTGCACCCGAAGGCGCTGCGAGCGATGGCAAGGGCATGCTCTTCATCAATCTCGAAGGCAATGACTCCCTTCAGGTTATTGACACCAAGACAATGAAGTCTGTCGGCGTCTGGGGACTCGGCCCATGCAAGGGACCAACTGGCATTGCGATCGACCGCACGACGAACCGTCTGTTTGTTGGCTGCAACGGAACGTCAGTCGTGGTGGATTCGAAATCCGGCAAGGTCGTGGCCCAGGTCACCAACGGCAGCCGGGTCGACGCACTTGGCTGGGACCAGTCACAGAAGTTGTTTTATGTCCCAGCCGGACAACCGGGCAACTTCACGGTTGTCCACGAGGACTCGCCGGACAAGTACACGACGGTCGGGACGGTCGAAACATTTCCAGGCCTCGCCCGAGTTGGTGTCGATCCGGTGACCCACAACGCCTACGGC
>JANYCP010000057.1 GCA_025360265.1 Gemmatimonadota bacterium | reverse complement strand
TGTGAGATGAGCGGTCACCCGGCCGGGCACGCGACGGCGTTTGCCGCGGCGCGCCCCGGTGGCCGCGTCAACCTCCTTGGCACGCCGAGCCGCACGACCGAAGTCGACTTTGCGCGTGACGTCATCTTCAAGGGGCTGACGCTCTACGGAGTCACCGGACGAAAAATGTATTCCACCTGGATCCATATGATGCGGTTGATCCAGTCGGGACAGCTCGACCCGCGTCCAGTGGTTACGCATCGTTTTCCGATGGAAGAGATCGCTGCCGCGATCGGCGTCATCAAGGACGGGTCGGCCGGCAAGGTGATCCTGGACGTGGCAGGATGACCGGCGCATTGAACGCGCTCGACCAGCGCATCACGGCTCAGCTCGACCAGTTCCGCCAGGACGCCGTCTACAAGACGTTCAACTACCTCGAGTCCCCGCAGGCACCGCGGGTACAGATGGAGGGACGAGGCAGCGTCATCATCCTTTCGTCGAACAACTACCTCGGGCTCAGCGATGATCCGATGGTGATGGCCGCCGGCAAGGGGGCCATCGACGAGTTTGGTGCCGGCACCGCGTCGGTCCGGTTCATCTGCGGGACGTTCACCATTCACCGCGATCTCGAAGCGGCGTGCGCGCGGCTGGTGGGCACCCAGGCGTCGGTGTCGTTCGTGAGCTGCTGGAACGCCAATGAAGCCCTCCCCGGTACCGTACTCACCGAGCAGGACATCATCCTCTCTGATCAGTTGAATCACGCGTCGATCATCGACGGGCTCCGGTTAGCCAAGGCGATCACCAAGTGCGAGACCGGCGTGTTCAAGCATGGTGACTACGCGGAGCTGGACCAGAAGCTGGCTGCGGCATCGGGGAAGCAGGTGAAGATGGTGGTGAGCGACGGGATCTTTTCGATGGAAGGGTCGATCGTCGACTTGCCGGCGCTGATGGCGGTTTGTCGCAAGCATGGGGCGATCCTCTGGATTGATGACTCTCACGCGACCGGCGTCCTTGGCAAAGAGGGGCGCGGTACGCCAGAACATTTCGGGCTCCACGGTCAGGTCGACATCATCACCTCCACGCTGGGGAAGGCGCTCGGCGGAGCGGCCGGCGGGTTCGTGGCCGGCTCGTCGGCACTCTGCGATTACCTCATGCAACGCGCCCGCCCGCAGCTTTTCACCAATGCACTGCCCCCCACCGTGGCGGCCTCGGCGCTGGCGGCAATCGAGATCCTGGAAGCCGAGCCGGACCGGGTCGCCAAACTGCGCGAAAACACCGCGTTTTTCAGGAAAGGGCTCCTCTCCCTCGGGTTTCGACCCCATCCGGGCGATACTCCCATTGTACCCGTGATTCTTGGTGAAACGGCGGCGGCAATCCGGATGAGTGAGCTCCTGCTGGATGAGGGGGTTTTCGTGACCGGCTTTGGCTTCCCCGTGGTGCCGCAGGGTACGGCGCGCGTTCGCTGCCAGATCTCCGCGGCACACAGCGGCGAGGACCTGGACCAGGCGCTCGCCGCCTTTGCCAAGGTCGGCCGGAAGCTCGGCTTGATCTGAGCTGGCGGTCTATTCCTTGCTCTGCAGGGAGCAACATTCAGGGGCTAAACGTCCTTTCAGGAGAACACCCGATGACGCTCTTCCGACACCGTGTCGCGATCGCTGCCATCGCCCTCGCCGCAACACTTCCGGCTTCGGCGCAGGCGCAGCGCAGTGACTCGTACACGTGGAAGCTCGGACTCAACGTCGGCGCGATGGCATTCCAGACCGTCGGCGACCTGCAGACCACCGTCGTGCCATCCGTGGGTGCGCACGCCCTCATCATGGCGAAGCGCGGCGGCTTGCAGTTCGGGTTCGACGAGGGCGTCGGCACCAACGAGCACGCCACCGCCAACGTCCTGTTCAACGACGTACGACGCTATCAGGCGATCCTGATGGCATTCCCGGTGAGCGGGGCGCTCGAGCCGTACTTCGGTGTGGGCGGCGGCATCCTGCAAATCGTTGGACCGCGCGTCGATCACCAGCTGATCACCGATCCGACGCAGCAGCAGAGCATCCTCGACGACGCGCGTGATCGCAGCTCCAGCGGCTTCATCGCGATCGTGGCAGGCGTACAAGGACGTTGGAAGAGCTTCACCGCGTTTGCGCAATACCAGGCGGGGACGTCACCGAGCGATGACAAGCTGTTGCACGGCGCAACGCAATCGCTGCTCGGCGGACTGCGGATTTCGCTGGGAACGGCGAGAGAGGGCGTGACGGCG
>JANYCP010000054.1 GCA_025360265.1 Gemmatimonadota bacterium | reverse complement strand
GCCGCGGCCAAGGAACTGGGTGTGTACGGCATCACCGTCAACGCCGTATGCCCCGGCATGATCGATACCGAACTCACTCGTGAGAGCGCGTCAACAGAAACTCTGGATCGCCTTGCGCAGGGATTTCCGGTGCCGCGCCTGGGCACCGCACTCGAAGTCGCCGACCTGATCTGCTACGCCGCATCCGAATCCGCTGGCTATATCACGGGTGCGTCGCTGGATATCAATGGCGGCGACCTCATGATGTAGGAGCAGTACCCATGAAGGAGAGCACGCGTGTCCTGGTTGGCCTCGGCGCCGGCCTCGTTGGCGGCATCGCGATCGCGGCATCGCACAACAACGCCCTGATCGGCGCAGCCGATGCGGTAGCGCCGATCGGCACGCTCTGGGTCAACGCCATCCGGATGACGGTGATTCCGCTAGTGGTATCGCTCCTGATTACTGGCGTCGCGTCGGCGTCCGATGTGCCCGCAGTCGGACGGCTCGGCGGCCGGACGCTGGCGGTGTTCATCGCGATGCTCACGGCTGCGACGTTGGTCATGATCCCGCTCGCCATCGCCATGTTTGCCGAATTGCCACACCTGATCACCGTACGCCCAGCGTTGCCGCCAGGCGCTGCTGAGGCCGCGCAGTCGCTCACGACCGGTGCACCGATCGTGAACTTCGGCACCTGGCTCACGTCGCTGATTCCCACCAACCCGATTGCCGCCGCCGCGAACGGCGCCATGCTGCCGCTGGTGCTCTTCACCGTGCTGCTCGCGTTGGCGATCGCGGCCAGTCCTGCGGGCTCGCGCGACGCGTTGCTGACCTTCTTCCGCGCCATGAGCGACGCGATGTTGGTGTTAGTCCGTTGGATCGTTCGATTGGCCCCGCTGGGCGTGTTCGGATTGATGCTGCCACTCGGTGCGCACGGCGGCATTGGGCTCGCCGGTGCAGTGGGCTTCTACATTGCGGCGTACTCCATCGCCAGCGTGCTCTTCGTGCTGCTCCTCTATCCAGCACTCGCTATCGTGGCACGAGTCCCGATGCGACTCTTCGCGCGTGGCGCGCTACCGGGGCAGCTGATTGCCTTCTCGTCGAGCTCCTCGATTGCTTCGCTACCCGCGCTCGTCGAAGGAGCCGATCAGACCCTCGGCCTCCCGGCCAACGTCACGGGCTTCGTGCTGCCGCTGGCGGTGTCGACGTTCAAGTTCGCCGGGCCGGTGGCCTGGCCGATCGGTGCCATGTTCGTCGCATGGTTCTACGGCATCGAGTTGCACATGGCGCAATACATCACGATCGGACTCGCGTCGATCTTCCTGGGATTCGCTGCCCCAGGTGTGCCGCGCGGTGCATTCCTGATGCTCGCACCGCTGTTTCTCGCGATCGGATTGCCGGTCGAAGGGATTGGCATCTTGATTGCCGTTGATGCATTGCCCGATCTGTTCGCGACGGTTCTCAATGCGACCGGAGATCTTGCCGCAGCGGTTCTGGTCGCGCGGGGGACGCGCGGAGTCTGAGCTTGTGCGCTGGGCGCCGCGGGTGAGGGGCTCCCGTCGCGAGGATCGGATGTGCAGGTGTCGGAGTGGGGGGCTCTCTAGCTCCGTGGATGTCGCGTGGGCGGGGGTCCGTTCGGCTGCGCTTACGACGCCGCAGGCGTCGGGCGGCCGAACGGACGCCCGGGCCACGCGCCATCCAATCCTCGCTGCGAGAGCCCTGCACTCCGACACCTGTCATCCGCGGAGCGAGAGAGCCCCTCACCCGCGGCGCCCAGCCACAGCTATTCCTTGACGCGCGCCCTCAATCGCGCCAGTAAGTCAGCTGCAACACCCGGCGGCCCGAGCATGTCGAAGACAATTTTCCCGTCAACGAGCTGCTGTCGCAGTACGAGTGGACCGTCATAGACCACACGCACGTACGGTCCCTGCGACTCCAGCCGCTCCGGAACAAGTCCGTCGATCAATCGGATGCTGCCGCCCAGGCGCCGCATCGCATCTGGAAGCGAGATCGTGTCGATGGGCAGCGTCGCTGTCTCTCGCGCCGCGGCATTGAGACCGCGCCCGCCGCCCCGACCGCCACCACGACCGGCCAGCATCTGCACTGACGGCGGTGCTGCGCCTCGATTGGCACGACTCGCAGCATTCGGATCGAGCGCGACCGTGCGCGCCGCCGCGCCGGTGTCGATGGTTGCCTTCTGCGCCAGGACATCGACTCGACGATCAGTTGCGTCGCCTGCCAACGCGCCGACACTGCCGCTGGCCGCCTGCACTGTCGGCGTTGCTGGTGCTGCTGGCGGCGATGCCTTCCTTGCCTTGGTAACCGGCTGATCGACCTTCACATTCGTCTGTACGTCAGCGGCGATCTCCTTCGGCGGTGCGATCGGCACAACGGACGTAACAGGGGCAATCGGTGCACCTCGCGCCGCGTAGCCGAGTCCGACCGCCAACACCACACTCGCGGCCCAGGCGAGATCGCGAACCCACCGCATCGGCCGAACCGCAACCGGCGGCGTGACGACACGTGGCGTGCTGACTGCCGGGACCTCAAGTACATCGATCAATCCATCCACGTCATCGCGCAGGCGGCGCTCGCCGTCGAGCCGTGCACGACACTCCGCGCACGACGCCAGATGCTGTTGCATGGGACCAAGCTGCGCCGACGGCGCCTCGCCGTCGAGCAACTCATGAATGACACCATCGTCAAGATGCGGCATCTGCATTCTCCTCTCTGCCGCGGTACGCTGCCATCAGGCGCTGGCGTGCACGAGCAAGCGTCGTCCCGACAGCTCCACGCGCCAACCCCAGGGTCGCTGCAATTTCGTCGTAACTGAATCCTTCTGCCTTCAACAGCAGAGCCTCACGATCCCGATCGGTCAATGCGTCGAGTGCCGCACGCACGCCGGCAATCCGCTCGACGCGTTCAAGTTCGTCGTCCGGCGTCGCGCTGTGCTCCGGTTGCTCTGCCTTGAAAAGCACCAGCTTTCGAGCCTGGCGAACCGCCGTGCGTCCTTCTTCTCGCACCAGGTTGAGTGCCACGGCAAAGAGCCACGGCCGCGGATTGCGCGGTGGTGCCACCACCGCCCGCGCAAATGTTTCCTGTGCAATCTCTTCGGCGCGATCACGATCGCCCGTGCGCCGATACAGCATGCGCACGAGCGAGGCGTGATACTCGACGAAGAGATCTCCAACCGGGCCAGTCATCGGCCATCAAACTCCGCGAGGAAGCGATCCAGTTCACCGATCGACCACTCGGTGATGCCACCATCAGCCACCTTGAGCGACACCCGCCGCCCGCCCAGCACCATCGGCGTACCGATCGCCAGCACCGACTTGAGCGACGGCCGGACTTTCACCAGTTCGAAATATGCGTTGCTGAATGGTGCGATCGCCTTCAGCGTGCTGCTGCTCGATGACAGGTTCACGTCGGTCCAGACGCCGTCGCGCATGGTGAACAATACGCCCCCGGCACGGCGTACCTCCGGCGCGGTGCCGCCACCACGTCCACCGCGGCCGCCGCCCGATCCCGCCCCACGCATCTGCAAGAGCCGCCCATCAACCGCGGCGTCCGCCGCCTGCAGTGAACCACTCGCCGACAGGTTGGCGCTCGCCTTGGCAGCGTCGAACGCTACGCTCCCGGTCATCTCCCGAGCCATTCCGCGGCCCGACGCTGGTGCCGGCGGCGCGTTTGCCGCGGCCGCAATCGCGCTCGGCTCCTGCACCAAATAGGCGTTGTACTCGGTCAGGATTCCGTAGCGCAGGCCGAGCGCCTTCACCGATGCGATGAGATCCGGACTCGAACCCTCAAGACGAATTTGACGCGTCAGTTCTCCGATACGTCGCGCGGCCCAGAGTGGGGCGATGTAATCGTTACCCATTTCGCGACGCCCAAAGTTTGCCGCGATCGTGAACCGTTCACGCCGTCCGTTGCGAGTACCCTCAATCACGATCGGACCACTCCCTTCACCGCGATAGCGCGCCAGTACGACAAGTTCCTCGCCATAGAAGAGATCGGGAAGCACCGCTGGTGCCTGTTCCTGGAATCGTACCGGCGCGTCAACGATGCGAAGGTCGACCAACGCCGGACGCGACAGCTTGCTCATGAGGCCACCTACTGCATCGCCCACATCCGCGCCTGGCGCTACGTACGTCGCGCTGCCGCGGCCGTCCACCGCCAGTCTGTCGAGCAGATAGGTGTTCACGTCGTGACCCACGCCAACCGTGAAGATGCGTGAGCGACCAATTTTGGCCGCTGCAGTCGCCGCAATGCGATCGGGTGCTTGCTCGCCGACGGATGGGATGCCGTCGGTCATCAGCATGATCATCGAAAGGCGTTCGCCGTCGGTGCGTTCTGCCAGTGCAGCGTCGATCGCCCCTTCGAGGTTGGTGCCGCCGTTGGCCTGCAGGTCATCGACGAAGCGTCGCGCTTCTGCCAACTCGGTTGCACCGGCCGTGGTGAAGCCTTCCCGGAATTGGTGCACGCCGCTGCTGAACGAGATGAGGCGAAAGCGATCGCGCGCACCTAGTGCGCCGAGGGCCTGGCGCAGCGCCGACTTGGCCTGATCGATCTTCTCACCGCTCATCGACCCGGACACGTCAACCACCAGCGTCAGGTCGCGGCCTACCGGCGTCGTCTCGCCACTCGAGGGCGGCGACAGGAACAGCAACGCAAACCCATCCTCACCCGGTTCAGCGTGCGTCAGCACGGTTCCGCCCACCAGACCTCGACGCAACGGGAGCACCAGCTCGACGTCACCGCGCACGGGCGCGCGCAAGGCGATGTGCATCGTGCCGTCGCGGTTGTCATGACTGATCTGATGGGTTGGTGAATACGGTGTCGCGAATGCAGTGTCTCGCCGAACATCGACCGTCATCGTGACTGCACCGTCGCCGCGATTGCCGGCCGCATACCGCACTCGCAGTGCATCGCTCTCGCGGCCGAGCAATTCGGTGAAACGCAACGTCACGGTTCGCGTCTCGCCAGGAAGGACGGGAAACACCTGGGCCTTGATCAAGCCATGTCCCACCAGCGTCAGCAGCGCCGGATCTTTCATCCGCCGCACGATCCCTTCATAGATGGAGCGCGCCTGTTCGGCGGCCATCATTTCGCCCTTCAGCTCTTTCTCACCCTGAAAGAGGGAGAAGTCGCTGAACACCGCCTCGCCCGGTAGCGGATAGAGATAGGTCCCTTCAGCGATTGTGCTGCCGGTGTTGCGAAAGCGTTCTGTCACCTCGAAGTGGGCGACGCGGCCATCCACCACGGCGTGCACGTTGGAGCTTTCGCGGACGAGCGATGGCTGAATGCGGCTCGGATTGATTGGTCGTACCACATCGATCCAGCCCTGGCCGGACAGTTTCAGGAGTGGAACGAACAGGAGCAACATGGTGCGCAAGTAGCGGTACATCGGGCCCCCCTGGTTTCTGGTTCAGGGAGGAGATGCGGCTACATCGGAAAGTGACACACTCCCCAAGTCCCATGCCCCACGCCGCATGCCCCCACTACCTTCCTCTCCATGCCGCTCCTGAGCACCACCGATCTCACGAAGCGTTACCCTGGCGGCGTCACGGCATTGGACGGGCTGACCCTTGAGCTCGAGCCGGGGATCATCGGGCTGGTCGGTTCCAACGGTGCGGGCAAGAGCACCTTCCTCAAGATCATGCTTGGTCTTCTGGCGCCGACGAGCGGTGCGCTCACCGTGCTCGATATCGACGCGACGAAGCATGGCCCCGAGCTTCGCCAGTATCTCGGCTACATCCCCGAATTCGATTGCCTTCCGCCGGATCAATCCGCCACGGATCTGGTCACGCATCTCGCCCGCGTCTCTGGTTTGCCGGCAACCGCTGCGCGCGAGCGTGCGGCCGAGATGCTTCGGCACGTTGGACTGTACGACGAGCGATACCGGTTGATCGGTGGCTACTCGACCGGAATGAAGCAGCGCGTCAAGCTCGCCCAGGCGCTGGTGCACGATCCGAAGCTCCTGCTGCTCGATGAGCCAACCAACGGACTCGATCCTGCGGGTCGCAACGACATGCTCGAACTGATTCGACGCACGGGTCACGAATTCGGGATCAGTGTTATCGTCGCGTCCCATCTGCTCAGCGAGATCGAACAGGTCTGCACTTATCTGGTCGCGATCGACGGCGGCAAGTTGTTGCGCGCCGCTTCGCTCGAGTCGTTTACCCGGGAGACTGAGGTACTGGTCGTCGAAGTCATCGGTGACGGTGCCGCGTATTTGCAGCGCCTGGTGGCCGCCGGCCTTCCGGCGCGTGCAGGCGCTGGCGGCAGCATCCTCATTCATCTCGGCGATCACCCGCCCTATGATGTGGTGCGCGATGTCGCGGCCGAGATGGGTGTTGGGTTGATGCGCGTGGCGCGTCGCCGGGATCGGTTGGAGGATCTCTTCGACGTTACCGAAGCGGATATCGCGAGAGGTCAGCATGCCGGAGTCTGAGCCGGCCGTGGGCGCGATCTATGACATCGGCTACCAGCATTACGACGGCAAGCGCCTTGGCCGGCGCGGTGCCGTGCGCGCACTCTACGTCCAGGGGCTGCGTTCCCTCTTTGGCATCGGTCGCGGCGGACGCGCCAAGATTCCACCGATCGCGCTGATCGCGATCATGACGATTCCGGCACTCATTCAGGCGGCGCTCGCAGGACTGACCCAGGGCAACTTCGCCGTGATCACGCACGACGGCTATTTCGGCACCACCGTCTGGATGTTCGGACTCTTCTGCGCGTTCCAGACGCCGGAACTCGTGACCGGCGACCAGCAGAATCGTGTGCTGGCGCTCTACTTCTCGCGCGCCTTGTTGCGCTCCGATTACGTGCTGGCCCGGATCGGCGCGCTGGTGACCGCGCTCTTCGCCGTCGCGATGCTGCCGCACATCATCATGCTTCTGGGCGAGTACTTCGCGGCGGCCCACGTGCTCGACGCCATGAAGACGTCACTCCCCACCATTCCGAGAATTCTTGCAGCAGCGTTCGCCGTGTCGGTGCTGCTCGCGACCGTGTCGCTCACCATTGCGGCCATCATCAAGCGTCGTCCGTTCGCGACGGTGGCGATCCTCGCCTTCATGTTGATTGCCGGCGCGGTCGTTGCGCCGCTGGTCATGTCCCGCCCCGACAAGCTGCGGGGCCTGCTGCTCGCCAGTCCGACGTTTGTCGGTCGCGGGGTATCAACGTGGATCTTCGATACGGTCAAGGTGCATCCGCCGGTCGACACGTCGTGGCGGCTCCCGCCAATGCCACGACCCGCATCGGACGCCGATTCGGCGACCCGCGCGGCCTGGCGGCAGGAGCAGACCCGACGGTGGCGGACCCGCCCGCAAAGCCCGGTTGAAGCGGCGCGTTTCCCCGGCGTGGTCTACGTCGGTGCGATGGTTGGTTACATCCTGATCGGCGCTGGCGTGCTCGCGCTGCGATATCGGCGGATCGATACATGACCGTTGAACTCAAGAGCGCATCGAAGTGGTACGGCAACGTCGTCGCGGTCAACGACGTCTCATTTACCCTTGGTCCCGGCGTGACCGGCTTGCTCGGTCCCAATGGCGCCGGTAAAACGACGATCCTGAACATGATCGTTGGATTGCTGCGTCCATCGGGTGGTACCGTCACCGTCAGTGGCACGGCGTCGTGGCAGCACCCGGAGATTTACGGCTCGCTCGGTTTCGTGCCGGAAAGTGAAGGCGTGTACTCCTTCCTCACCGGTTATGAATTCGTGCTGCTCAATGCACGACTGCAACGCGTCGCCGATCCTGCGGCCGCGGCAACCCGCGCGATTGCCCAGGTGGAGCTGGAACAGGCGCAGCATCGCCCGATCGCCACATATTCCAAAGGAATGCGGCAGCGGGCGAAGATCGCCTCAGTGATGGTGCACGAACCGAAGGTGTTGCTGCTCGATGAGCCGTTCAATGGCATGGACCCCAAGCAGCGTGTTCAGATGATGGCACTGCTGCGCCGCCTGGCCGACGAAGGGTGCATCGTCCTGGTTTCGTCGCACATCCTCGAGGAAGTCGATCGGCTCGCCGACACGGTGCTGGTCATCATTGGTGGCCGACTGGCGGCGTCGGGATCGAGCAGAGTGATCCGGCAGCTGATGACGGACCGGCCCCACACGTTCACCGTGCGCACCAGCGATGATCGCGCGCTCGCCGCCGCCATCGTGCGGCAGGGCGGCACCCGCGGCGTCGATTTCGTTCCCGAGGGAATCATGGTGCGCACCGCTGATCTCGGCGCGTTCACGCGTGCGCTGCCAATGCTGGCCCGCGAAGCCAACGTGTCCATCCTCGAGGTACATCCGACGGATGAATCGCTCGAAAGCGTTTTCTCCTATCTGGTGCAGGGGTAGGCGGTGCTGATCAACTCGGCCATCGCGGGCCTCACCTGGCGTCAGTCGCTGGCCAAGCGGCGCTGGATCATCGTGGTCGTGCTCGCCGCACTGCCGGTGATCATGGCGCTCGTGACGCGGATCTACTCTGGCAACGATGACCCGATCGTGATGATCACCGACATTCTTCAGAACCTGAGTGTCGTGGTCGTGATTCCGGTCATTGCCCTGACCCTGGCGAGCTCGGGATTCGGCGCCGAAGTTGATGACGGGACCGTGGTCTACCTTATCACCAAGCCGATTTCGCGCGTGGAAGTCGTGATAACCAAGCTGTTGGTCACGTCCGCGATCTGCATTGGCGCGACGGTGCTATCGACACTCGCCGCCGGGCTGATCGGATTGCAGCACCTCGACCCGACCCGCCTCGTCGTCGGCTTTACCGTCGCCGCGGCACTTGGCAGCTTCCTGTACACCGCGATTTTCCTGGCGTTGGGCCTGATCACTCGCCGCGGCATGCTGGTGGGATTGATTTACCTCGTCGTGTGGGAAGGCACCATCTCACAGCTCTTCCCCGGGACACGATCATTGAGTGTTCGCCAGTACATGCTGGTGGTGACCGATGCGATTTCCACGGTCGATCCGATGCTGCACCTGGGCAAGATTCCAACGGCCACGGCCTACCAGATGAGCGTGATTGTCGGCGTGCTGGCGGTGGCGCTCTGCATCCATCGGTTGCGCACGTTCGAAGTGGGCCAATCGGGATGAGCCGCAGCGCTTGCGTCGCAGCATCCTCCGGTTTTAGAATCATGGCATGAACGGTACCGCGATCGCCAAGCTTGTCGGTAAGCGACTCCACCTGAAGTCCGGGGTGGCGTGACGACGTGTAGCGTGTAAGGGCTAGTGCAACGCAAACATCTCAACGCCGGCCCCGTGGCCGGCGTTTTTTATTGTCCAGGAACGGAGGACCCTATTTCGTTTATTCCACGTAACCGAATTCAAGTGGCCGTGCTCGGTGCAACCGGCGCCGTTGGCCAGACTTTTGTCCGGCTCCTCGCCGACCACCCTTGGTTTGAGCTCAACGAGGTGGCCGCATCGGAGCGATCGGTGGGTCGGCTCTATGGCGACGTGGCGCAGTGGATCGAAGGTGAGCTGCCGCCGCATGTTGCCGCGTTGCCGGTCCTGCCGTGTGATCCGTCAATCGTTTCGGCGCCGATCATTTTTTCCGCCCTCGATGCAGCTGCTGCCGGCGAGATTGAGGCGCGCTTTGCGCGCGCGGGACGTTTGGTGTTCAGCAATGCGAAGAATTCCCGCATGGAGCCGGACGTGCCGCTGCTCATTCCGGAGATCAACGCCGGCCAGCTCGCGGCGCTGCCGACTCAGCGCAAGCGAATGGGTTGGCCCGGAGCCGGAGCGATCATCACGAATGCCAACTGCGCCACTACAGCCGCGGTGATACCGCTCGCCCCGCTGCATGCCGCGTTCGGTATCGAGCAGGTCTTTGTCGCCACGATGCAGGCCGTGTCCGGCGCTGGTTACCCCGGTGTGCCGTCGCTCGACATCCTCGGCAACGTGATTCCCTACATCGGCGAGGAAGAGGAGAAGATCGAACGCGAGCTCCCCAAGATGCTTGGGCGTTGGAATGGATCCACGATTGTTCCAGCGATGATTGGCGTCAGCGCCCACGCCAATCGTGTCCCGGTAGAGCACGGCCACACCGTCTGCCTGAGCATCAAGTTTCGCGAACCGGTCGCCGTCGCTGCGGCAAGGGACGTCCTCGATGCCTGGCGCGGAGATGCTGCATCGCGGGGTCTCCCCAGTTCGCTCGATCAGCCGCTCGTGGTGACCGACATGCCCAATCGCCCGCAACCACGGCGCGACGTGGGGTTTGGTCGTGGGATGGGAGTCACGGTGGGGCGGTTGCGCGCCGACCCGCTCTGGGATCTGCGTCTCGTCGCACTCACCCACAACGTTGTTCGCGGTGCGGCCGGTGGCTCGATCTTCAACGCCGAGCTCCTGGTGGCGAGCGGGGAACTCGGGGCCGCGTGATCGTCATGAAGTTTGGTGGCACGTCGGTCGGCAACGCAGCGGCCATCCAGAGTACCGCGGCAATCGTCGCTGCGCGTCGCGATCGGACACCGGTTGTGGTCGTCTCGGCGATGTCCGGCGTGACCAACGCGCTGTTTTCCGTGGCAAATGACGCTGTCGACGGTCGCTCGACGGCGGCGCTCGCGACCGTCGAGTCACTGCGGACCCGTCACCGCGACGAGCTGGCGACGCTCGCCGGTTCGACGAACGAGATGAGTGACGTCCTCGCCGAAATCAACGCATTGTTCGATGAAGTTGCCGCGCTGGCGCACGCGCTGGCCGTCCTTGGCCACGCCACGCCGCGGGCCATCGATGCCATCGTCTCGGCGGGTGAGCGACTCTCGGTCCGCCTTGTAGTGACGGCGTACCAGGCGGCAGGCCTGCCGGCAGTCGCCGTGGATGCACGGCACGTCCTCATCACAACGGACGAGCATAATCGAGCGACGCCACTTCCGGATGCAATCGAAGCCGCCGGCCGGACCATTCTCGCACCACTACTTGCCGGCGGTGCAATTCCGGTCATTGCCGGCTTCATCGGCGCCACAGTTGCCGGCGTAACATCAACGCTCGGGCGTGGTGGATCGGACTATAGTGCGTCCTTGATTGGTGCAGCGTTGCGTGCTGACGCGATCGAAATCTGGACTGATGTTGACGGCATGCTCACCGCCGATCCACGCGTCGTGTCCACTGCGCGGTGTATCGAACAAATTCGATTCGACGAAGCCTCCGAACTGGCATCGTTTGGAGCAAAGGTCCTTCATCCAAGCACGATCGCCCCCGCCGTTCGGCTGGGCATTCCCGTGTACGTGCTTAATTCTGCCCGACCCTTGGGCAGGGGGACTCGCATCACGACCGACGCGCCGAGGCGCGCGGTGACAGCGATCGCGGGGCGTCGCGGCACGTCGGTGGTGAAGTTGCGCTCATCAAGAATGCTTCTGGCGCACGGCTTCCTCCGCACAATCTTCGATGTATTCGAGCGCCACAAGACGTCAGTTGACGTGATTGCTACATCGGAGGTCGAGGTGTCGCTCACGGTGGACCATGATGACCGCCTCGACGCGGTACTCGTTGATCTTGCTGGGCTAGCTGACGTATCAGTCGAGCGAGGGCTTGGCATCGTCGCCATCGTTGGCGCCGGACTGAGCGATGACACGCGGACACTTGCGGCCGCACTCACCGCACTCGGCGAGATACACGTCCACATGCTTTCGCTCAGCGCCACCACGATCAACCTCACCATGATCGTTGATGAAGATCAGGTACCGGCCGCGATGCGCCGCCTCCACGCCGCATTCTTCCCGGAGCAATCGTGATGGCGCGTCGACTGGCAGTTGTCGGGCTCGGAAGGATGGGCTCAGCAGTGCGGGCTCTCGCGAGCGATGCCGGCTGGACTGTGGTCGCCGAGATCGCCAGGCTCGAACGCGCTGAGCAGCTCGCGGGCGCTGATGTCGCGGTCGAGTTCACCACGCCTGATGCGGCCGTGAACAACATTCGCATTTGTCTTGATGCCGGCTGTCCAGTGGTCGTCGGCAGCACCGGCTGGTACGAACAGCTGCCCTCCGTTTGCGCTGACGTCGTTGAGCGGCGCGGTGCAATGCTCTGGGCGGCCAATTTCTCCGTTGGTGCAAACGTCCTGGCGATGCTCGCGACGCAGGCCAGGCGCGCGCTACCATGCGCGCAGTTTCCTGCGGCGATCATCGAAACGCATCACGCGGCGAAGCGCGACACGCCATCGGGCACTGCCATCACGATTGCGAAGGGCCTTGAGGCGGACGCGCCGATTACCTCGCTGCGCGTCGGCTACGTGCCGGGCACGCACGAAGTGCTCTTCGATGGCGCGTTCGAGCAGATCCGTCTCGAG
>JANYCP010000355.1 GCA_025360265.1 Gemmatimonadota bacterium | reverse complement strand
GACGTCCTACGCCATGCTGCAAAAAGTGATTGCAGGACTGTCCGACAACGACCTGCAGGCGACGGTGACATTGTTCGGCAAGGAGCGGACGAAGCGGGACGCGGTGATGTACCTCTTCGCGGATCAACACGAGCATCTCGGCCAGTCGATTGCGTACGCGCGCAGCAACGGTGTGGTCCCGCCCTGGTCCAAGTAGGAGCGTTGCGCATTCGGAGAGAGGCCGATCTCGCAGGATGCCGCATTCGCAGCGGGAGGGTGTCGTCCAACGTCGGCGTCGTCGCGCGCGCTTGGTTGAGATTGCACTGAGGTAGAGCAGCGCGCTGCTTCGCCCGCGTTGCGGGCGAATGCAGCGACTCCGGCCTCCGCTGGCCGGCACCCTGCCGCTGCGAAGGCGGCGCGGCCGGCGCTCGCCTCGCCCTGGCCGAGGGATGACAATTCGATAATCACCGGGTTACGGGTCGGTTGACAGAGCTCAGAACGCTGCCATGCACAGCGTATCGAGCATCCGCTCATCCATCCTGCCGTTGACCGGGAGTCCTCGCTGCCGCTGGAACGAAATCAGCGCGGCACGGGTGCGGGGCCCGATGAAACCGTCGATCGGCCCAGGCTTGTAGCCAAGGTAGAAGAGCGCGGCCTGGCCGAAGCGGATTTCGAGATTCGGGAGCTGCTTCTGGTAGTGCGCCCAGGCCGCGGCGAGCTTCACGTCGTAGTTGTTGCGATGAAAGTCCGGGCCGTTGTAGCGCTCGGCAAACTCCGCCCAGTTCCGTTGCTGCAGCGGTTCGTAGAGCGCGTACTCGTCGATGTATCGCGCCATGGCCCAGAGCTGATCATCCTCGCAGAGCCGCATCTCGGCGACCATTGCCTGGACGTCGGGATACCAGCAGTGCTCGTAGTTGTCGCCGAGGAGCTGGCCGAGCCCCCAGGAGGTGCTGCGGAGCGCGGCGTTGAGGTCGAGCACCGACGCGCGATCCAGGCGTGGATACTCTGCCGCGCCGCCACGATAGCCGCCGGGGATTGGATTGGAAATATTGGAGTCCTCGCCATCGAACTTCCCTTCGGTGAGGCGGTGAAAGATGTGGCGTTCGAAGAGGATCACCGGGCGGCGTGATGCGAGAAAGCCGAAGCCGCTGCTCTCGACGGAGAGGACGGCCCAGAGCGTTGGCGCATCGACGCCGGCGATGGCGCAAGCGTGGTCGAAGCCGTCCTGGCCGAGGGGTGAGCCGTTGTCGGTATAGGTCATGGAGTGGTCTCGGTGCGTGGAGGAGATGTCATCCCGAGCGCAGCGAGGGATCGGTTGGATGCGAAGCGATCCCTCGCTACGCTCGGGATGACATTCACGCCGGGGATCCCGTTGCGGCAGGCGGCACCGCTTCCGGCGCCTCCGGCTGCATTTTCGCCGGCGTAAATGGCCCGGCGAGGTTCTTGGCGCTCTTCCACGCTGCGAGTGCCATCGCGTCGGTCCGGTAGATCCGCCGCACGAACGTATCAAGCACCGACACGTCGACCGCAGCGGTGGCGGCGTGCTGCTCGAGTTGTGCGACGGCGCCGACATGTTCCATGCGTGCGGCATGTGCCTCGGCAGTGGCGTTCTCCAGGTCAGCGACGGCCTGCGTCAGCTCCTCGACGAAGGAGTCGCCGAGGCCGATGGTGCTGAGCAATGCCTTGCGGGCGATCGCATCGGCGAGCATCGCCTTCGCCTTGATCAGGAACATATGGTTGGGACTGTTGGCCTTGGGGATGGTGAAGCGGCCAGCCAGCTCCGGGTGTTCCTTCGCTGCCCGCTTGGCCAGGCGGGTGAGGCGGAGGAGGTGTTCGGCGCGGACCTGCTCGCGTACAACGGTGCGGCGCGCGATCGCGGCGTGTTCGCTTTCGCTGCCGTTCTCCTGCATGGTGCCAAGTTGGTCGGTTTCGGTGACTTCCTGCTGCAGGCGGGCGACGGTCGCGGTGTAGCCAGCGTCGGCCTGGGGGTGCGCGAGCGCGAAATCCAGTGCGCGGCGCGCCATCGAAATTCTCCTGCGGGTGGTTGCTTTCACTGTGCCCTCCTTGGGCGTAACTGGCGTGGTCGCCCTGGGGCCACGCGCAACTGTGGATGGATCGCTGTGTGTAGTGGGAAGGCCGGGTGCCCAGGGGCACTGGTTGGGCGCTCTGAGATGCGAGCAGTGTGCCAGAGAATAAGTTGTTGAGTCCCAACAACTTGCTGTTTTTCACTTGGAGTCAATGTCCTTCCCAGGGGACACTGGTGTCCTCTGGGAGTGACATGTCGTGACGATCGAAGTGCGCGGATGGTGTTGCGAAGCGATCGACGGAGGATGCGCGCGTCGCGAAATGTTGTCGTGGCGGGCGGATGGATCACGCGATGCGCGGAGGGTGGAACGGAGGAGCGGGATCGGAGCTAGCGGTGAACGGAGCGCGGGGAAAAGGAGATGCAAGGTTTGGCGGACGATCGGGAACGGCGGTTTGGGGTCGGGCGCGGTCGGTTGAAGCGTCGGGATCGCTGATCGGGGTTTTCGTTTGATTGGTCGGCCTGTTGGAAGCGTGGGGCGGTTGCGAGAAATTGGCATACGGGGGCGCGGGATGGTTTGGTCGGGGCTCGGGATGGAGATGCGACATGGCGGGAGCGTGGCGCGCGGTGTGCGGAGGGTGGGTTAGGGTGTGCGGATGACCGGTTGGTGCGGGGGAGGGGTGCGTTGGTGGGTGCAGCGTGAAATTTTGTGCTGTGGTTTGGAGGTTTTTGTGCCGGGAGGGTGATTTGGGGGAGGGTGATTGGAGTTTGGTGCGGGGTCACTGGCCCGCTACGCGGCGGGCGCGGTTGGCGCGGTAGTCGTCGTACATCTGGAAGAGGTGATTGAAGAAGGCGAAGAAGAGTGCGCCAGCTATGGCGGCGATGATGGTCTCGCGGCGGTCGTGACCGTGGAACCAGGTGAGGGCGCCGG
>JANYCP010000349.1 GCA_025360265.1 Gemmatimonadota bacterium | reverse complement strand
TGGGATACCAAAGTCGGCAAGATCGGCGTGCTGATCTGCTGGGATCAGTGGTATCCCGAAGCGGCGCGGCTCACCGCGATGCAGGGCGCCGAGATCCTCATCTATCCGACAGCGATTGGATGGTTGCCACCCGAGAAGGCGGAGTACGGTGAGCGGCAGCAGGCCGCATGGGAAACCATCCAGAAGAGTCATGCGGTGGCGAATGGTTGCTTTGTTCTGGCGGTGAATCGCACCGGACATGAGGTGCTGCCCGACAGCGAGCCGAATGCGAACGGGATCGAGTTCTGGGGCGGATCATTCGTCGCAGATCCAAACGGTCGTGTACTCGCCAAGGCGGGTCAGGATGAAGCGATCCTGATCGCCGACTGCGACCTCGCCAATGTCGATGTGGTGCGCACCCATTGGCCGTTCCTTCGCGATCGAAGGATCGACGCGTATGGCGGCTTGACGCAACGCTACCTTGACTAGGCCTGGCTCCGATCGACCTGCCGCACGTGGATTCCGGATGCCGGCCGAATGGGCCCGGCATCGGGGCACGTGGCTTTCCTGGCCCCACAAGGAAGCGTCGTGGCCTGGCAATTTCGCCCCGATCCCGGGAATCATCGCGGAGATGGTGCGGCAGCTTTCGCCGGGCGAGCAGGTGCATATCAATGTCAGTGGTGATGCAATGGAGCAGCAGGCCCGCTTCGTACTCACCGACGCGCATGTCCCCACCCGCAATGTCTTCTTCCATCACAACCCCACCGATGATGCGTGGTGTCGCGATCACGGACCGATCTTCGTGCAGCGAGAACACGAAGGCGGCCATGAGGAACTGATTCTCGATTGGGGCTATAACGCGTGGGGGAACAAGTACCCGCCCTTCGACCACGATGACGTGATCCCGACACGGATTGGCGCACACTTTGACATTCCGGTCGAACACCCCGGCATGATCCTCGAAGGGGGCTCGATCGACGTGAACGGACGCGGCACATTGCTCACGACCGAAGCGTGCCTGCTCAATGTCAATCGCAATCCGGGCCTCACGAAGGAAGAGATCGAGGCAAACCTTCGCGACTATCTCGGCGTCACCAACATTCTCTGGCTCGGTGAGGGAATCGTGGGTGATGACACTGACGGGCATATCGATGACATCACACGATTCGTCGATGAGCGCACGGTAGTCACCACGGTGGAACAGGATGCCGGCGACGACAATTACCTACCGTTGCAGGACAATCTGGCACGTCTGCGGGAGATGGCCGATCAGGATGGTGAGCCGCTGCGGATCGTCGAGCTGCCGATGCCACCTGCGCTCTATTTTGAAGACCAGCGGTTGCCAGCCAGCTATGCAAACTTCTACATCGCCAACGACGTGGTGTTATTGCCCGGGTACGACGCGAAGCGGGACCAACTTGCGGAGGCGGTGCTGCAGCCGCTGTTTCCGACGCGACGCGTGGTGACGATCGATTGCCGCAAGCTGGTGTGGGGCCTGGGAGCCTTTCACTGCCTCACTCAGCAATGGCCGGCGCTGTCATGGCCAGGCGTCGCGTAGCGACGACCCGGCCATCCCCTCCAGGACAAATGACCTCACCTCGCTACTCGATCGTCCCAGTCGGGCGCCGCGCAGCGGCGACCCGACTGCCCTCCAAGAATCGAGTGACCCTCACTCGCAAAACGATCCCCATCTGCATTGGCCTGTACCCACCAACGCGTCCCGCACAACAACACTCCCCATATGCCCCGTACCATGTACGTCTACATTCTCGCCAGTGCGAACAACCACGCGCTGTATATCGGCGTCACCAACAACGTCATCCGGCGCACGCTCGAGCATCGACGGCAGAAGCCGGGGAAGCACAGCACCTACTGCAAGACCGGCAAGCTGGTGTATTGGGAGATGATCGCCGGCCCGTTGGCAGCCATTGCGCGCGAGAAGCAACTGAAGCGGTGGAAGCGTGAATGGAAGGTTGCGCTGATCGAAGAGCGCAATCCGGGATGGATCGATCTGGCGGCGGCAGAGTTTGGGTTGGCGGTGTGGAAGGCGGGGCGGTAGGATCGGTGTGTGACGCGGCGTCTACTTCGATTGAATAGGACCCCGGGTCGCCGACCTGACGGTCGTCGCCCGGGGCGACGCCCCGGTGACGCTACTATTATCGCGTGCCCGGGCCGTCCCACGCCTGCAACCCTTCCCCACCCTTCCGCGTCCAATCCGACGTGACCACCCTTGCGATGACCCTGCCCGCTGCCCGCCACGAAGCGCATGCCGTGGACGTCGAATCGCTCGACGCCAAGCGAGCCGCAGCCGGCGACCAGCAGGCATTCGAACGTCTTTACCGGCGGCACGTGGCCCGGATTCACACCATGACCCGTCGGATGGCCGGGCCGGACGCCGCCGACGACCTGACGCAGGACATCTTCGTTCGTGCCTGGGACAAGCTGGCAACATTCCGCGGTGAGTCTGCGTTCGGCACCTGGCTCTACCGGCTCGGCGTCAACGTGGTCCTGAGCCGCCGCCGCAGCGACAAGAACGACCGGATCTGGATCCTCGAAGACGACGGCGCCATGGCGGCCGCATCGCACAATGCGCCGCACCACGCGTCGCGGATGGACCTTGAGTCGGCAATTGCCCGGCTCCCCGATGGTGCACGCAAGGTGTTCGTGTTGCACGACGTCGAGGGGTGGACGCACGAGGAGATTGCGGCGCAAATGGGACTGGTCCCCGGCACGTCCAAGTCGCAGCTGTCACGCGCGCGCGCCGCGCTGAGGAGGATGCTCGATGGAGAATGATCTCGATCCTCGCCTGGGCGACGCGATCGGTCGGCTGCGAGACACCCATCCCGACCAGGATCTCTGGCCGAAGATCGCCAAGCAACTTGAGCCGCGGCGTCCGCGTGGCACCGTGCTCGTCCGGTGGCCTACCGCCCTTGCCGCGAGCATTGCACTCGTTGCCGTCAGCGCCGCCGGCACCAGCTACATCATGCACCGCCAGACTCAAGGCGAGAAGGCGATCTCGGCGATCGTGGTGTCAGCGGTGCCGCCGACCTTCAACGCCAACGACGCCGCGCTCGCGCGCGCCGTGAACGAACTCGAGAAGGCAGTGACCGGGACTCTCGGCCAGCTCGATCCGGAAGCTCGTGCCACGGTGACGAAAACTTTGACCATGCTCGATGATGCAATTGCCCAGGCGGCGGCACGCCAGACCGCCACGCCGGATGATCCACGCGCCGCCAAGTTCCTGACCAGCACACTTCGCAAGAAGCTGCAGGTCTTGCGCACACTGTCCAGCCTGACACAGCAGCAGAGCTAAGGAGAACCGATGCCCGCACCGATCTTGCTACTCGCCCTCCACCTCGCCGGCTCGGATCCGGATACAACCGTCCGTCTGGCGCGCAACGGCGCAGTCGAGATCAGCACGCACATGCGTAACATTACGGTCCGAGTCGGAACCAGCGATGCAGTCGCAGTGCGCGGTGCAAGAGTGAGCGTCGACGGCCGAACGGTCACCATCGAGGATGACCGGCGCAGCCCTCCGATGGGCGGCCTCATCGAGGTCACCGTGCCGACGTGGGCTCGGGTGGAACTTTCGACCATCGGCGGCAACATCACCGTCACCGGCGCAACCGAACGCCTTAACGCGGAGACGGTCAATGGATTTATCCACGTGACTGGCGGCTCGGGATCAATTGAGCTGCAGACGGTCACGGGCGGTGTTACGATCACCGACTTTCGCGGCACCCGGCTCAACATTGACGCGACCGCGAACACTGTCGCGGTAACCAACGCTGTGGGCGAGCTTACGATCAGCAATGTGAACGGTGGCATAGTGCTGCGCGGGATGCGCGCGACCAAGGTCACGGCCGAGTCGGTCAACGGCGGCATCGAGTACGAGGGGATGTTCGCCCCGACCGGCTCCTATGATTTCACCAGTCAGAACGACAACGTCACATTCATCGTGCCCAGTGACGTCAGCGCCCGGATGCGCATCACGACGATGAACGGCGAGCTGCGGTCACCGCAGATCCCGGCGACCACCAATAGTGGGGCGAACGTGACAGTCGGCAAGGGAAAGTACAAGGACAAGAATCGCGGTGACGGTGAACGAACCTTCACGGCAACCTTTGGCGGCGGCGCAGCGCACGTCACCGTTGACGTGTTCAACGGTGACGTGATTGTGAAACGGAAGCCATAGTATCCCTCGTCCTGCGCGAAGCGCGGGACGAGGAATTACGAAAACTTTGGCGGCCGCTTCAGGTGCGCGTCGCTTGCTGCCTGCCAGGCGTGCGCCATTCGAAGCAGCAAGTCTTCACGATACAGTGCGCCGACAAACGAAATCCCGGTGTTGCGCTGGCCGGTGGCATCGGTCACCGACAACGGCACCACAATCTGCGGATGTCCGGTGAGGTTGGTCGCCTGCAGGTTACCGCCGCCAACAACAACATCAACGTCCTTGAAGAACTCATCGTACTTCTGAATCAGCAACGTGCGCGCCCGGTTGGCCAGCACGTAATCCACCGCAGAGACAAACGTCGCCGCGCGGAAAGTGTTTGGCCACTGCGCCTGAATGAGCACCTGATCCACCGTGTTGTCGCGCGTGATGGCCGCGAAGGCCGCCCCAGCCTCGACGTTCAGGATCTGTCCGAGGGCGGCCCCCGACGGCTCGGTGGGCCACGTCACCGGAATGAATTTCGCCCCCTGCTTCGCCAGCGCGTCGAGCACCGCCTTGTTGGTCTGGAACGTCGCCATTGCCTGCTCCGGCGTATTGCCGCGACCACCGCGCCCGCCGCCACCGCCACCTGCGGCATTGTTCACTGCGGCCGCGCGCATGGCAGCCGTGTCCGGTGGCGTCAACATGTTTGCGGTTACGCCGATCCGGATTTTCGACAACGGCA
>JANYCP010000339.1 GCA_025360265.1 Gemmatimonadota bacterium | reverse complement strand
CGCAGACGCCCACGGCCGACTCATGGCGATGGAAATGGGAAAGCCGATTGCCGGTGGTCGCGCCGAATCAATCAAGTGCGGTACGGCGTGCGACTACTACGCGGAACATGCTGAACAATTCCTCGCCGATGAAGTCATCGCCACTGATGCGTCGCGCAGCTATGTGCACTACGAGCCGATTGGCACGGTGCTGGCGATCATGCCATGGAACTTTCCATTCTGGCAGGTATTGCGCGTTGCGGCGCCGACCCTCATGGCCGGCAACGTGATGGTGCTCAAGCACGCGGCAAATGTTCCGGGCTGTGCGCTGGCGATCGCCGCACTCTTTCATGATGCCGGCTTCCCTGATGGCGTGTTCCAGAATCTCTTTGTTGATCACACCCAGCTGAAGGCGGCGATTCGTCACCCTGCGGTGCGCGCGGTGACCCTTACCGGCAGCAATCGCGCGGGTCGCGCGGT
Organism: Gemmatimonadota bacterium; assembly: GCA_025360265.1. Classification (GTDB taxonomy): domain Bacteria; phylum Gemmatimonadota; class Gemmatimonadetes; order Gemmatimonadales; family GWC2-71-9; genus Palsa-1233. The sequence goes on along the minus strand of JANYCP010000339.1, from coordinate 1,876 downwards.
CGCGAAGCTTGCCGGCGATCATCTCAAGAAGAGCGTGCTCGAACTTGGCGGCAGCGACGCCAACATCGTGCTCGCTGACGCCGATCTGGATCTGGCCGTTGAGGCGTGCGTGTTCTCTCGCCTGATCAACACCGGCCAGAGTTGCATCTCGGCGAAGCGATTCATCGTGGTGGACGCGGTGCGCGGCGAGTTCGAGGATCGTGTCGTGGCGCGGATGCGGTTGGCGAAGATGGGAGATCCGCTGGAGGAGTCAAGCAGCATCGGGCCGATGGCACGCCACGACCTGCGCGATGCGCTCCACGACCAGGTGACGCGCAGTGTTGCCAAGGGTGCCCGTCTCATCCTCGGCGGCGCGGTTCCCACCGGTCCCGGAGCGTTCTATCCGCCGACCGTCCTCACCGACATTGCGCGTGGCATGGCGGCGTATGACGAGGAACTGTTCGGACCGGTCGCCTCGATCATTCCGGTGAAGAATGAACGGGCCGCGATCAAGGCCGCCAACGACTCCGTGTTTGGATTGGGCGGCGCGGTGTACACGCGTGACGTGGCGCGCGGCGAGCGAATTGCCGCGACCGAGCTCGAGGTCGGTTCGGCGTTCGTCAACGCGTTCGTGCGATCGGACCCGCGGTTGCCATTCGGTGGAACGAAGGAAAGCGGTTACGGGCGAGAGCTCTCGCGTCAGGGGCTCATGGAGTTCGTGAACGTCAAGACGGTGTACGTGGCGTGATTTCACGTTATCCTCAACTCATGACACCGACAACCGCACGCTGGTTTGCTCCAGTTCTGCTGATGGTCGCAGCCTGCAGCCAGCCAGCCACACCAAACGTGCCGCAGGCCGCGCCGACTCCGGCCGGTGCACCTGCCGTCGTCCTGATCTCGCTGGATGCCTTTCGGTGGGACTATCTCTCCCGCCCGAACGCTGTCAATCTGCGGCGGCTTGCTGCGGCCGGTGTGCACGCCGAGCGAATGGTGCCATCGTTTCCCTCGCTGACATTTCCGAACCACTACACCATCGCGACGGGGCTGTATCCCGAGCACCACGGCATCGTCGCCAACAACATCCTTGACGCCACGCTCGGAAAATTTGGCATGTCGGACAGCAATGCCGTGCGCAACGTCCGGTGGTGGGGCGGCGAGCCGATCTGGATCACAGCGGAAAAGCAGGGCCGCCGCGCTGGCGCGTTCTTCTGGCCGGGCTCGGAAGTGGCGCACGGCGGCGTGTGGGCAACACGCTGGATGAAGTTCGACGACAAGTTTCCCAATGGCGCCCGCATCGACAGCGTGCTCAAGTGGCTGACATTGCCCAATGGTCAGGCATTGTCACTCATTACCCTCTACTACAGCGACGTCGATCACGCCGGACACGATGCGGGGCCTGCGACGCCTGCGGTCGATTCGGCGATTGCCAGAGTTGATACCCAGATCGGTCGCCTGATTGACGGGATCGCGGCTCGCGGCCTGACGAATCGGGTGAACATCGTCGTGGTCTCCGATCATGGGATGGCGCCGATCGCCCCTGATCGCGCGATCTTTCTCGACGACTACATCAACACGACGGATGTCGACATCGCGGAACTCACCGCGATTGCGACCCTGGCGCCGAAGCCCGGAAAGGCCGCCGAGGTGTATGCCAAGCTGAAGGCTGGCGGGCCTCACTTCAAGACCTATCGCAAGGGCGAAATGCCGGAGCGCTTTCACTATGACACCAACCCTCGCATTGCACCGCTCATTCTGATCGGCGAAGAGGGATGGATGTTCACCACCCATGATCGTTACGCCAGGAAGAAGCCGATGGGTGGTGCGCACGGTTTCGACAACCAGCTCTTGTCGATGGGTGCATCGTTCATCGCCGCCGGACCGGCCTTTCGCGTGGGCT
>JANYCP010000329.1 GCA_025360265.1 Gemmatimonadota bacterium | reverse complement strand
GCCTATGTGCGCGACCAGCTGATGCTTGAAATCCTGCTGGATATCCGCGACCTCTTCGCGGTTTCTCCTGCCGCACCCGCCGCGTCGGGAAAGAGCGCCATTGAGCAGCTGGCGGCGCTGAAACGGTTGGCGGGACGCTAGCCCCGTCGTGGTTGCCGATCCGCCGCTCTGGCGAAGGCCAGTGCGCTGGCGGTCGATCCGGGCTAGCATCATGTAATTGAGCTGATTCGCCTTGTCCGTGCTGTCCCACGAACTGCCCGTGAGGATTTCACTTGTCTCTCCGTCTCGCGCTCTGTCTCGCTGCCGCCCCAGCCGTGCTCTCGAACAATGTTGCGGCTCAGGGGAAAATTGAAATTGGCGTCCCGCTCGGTGAACTGCAGAAGCGTGTGGTGGCCGACTCCAATGATCCGGCCGCCCACTACAACGTCGCGCTTGGGTATTGGCAGGCCAAGAAGTGGGACGACGTGGATCGCGAACTCCGGGCCGCGATCGCTCTGCAGCCAAGATTTGCCGAAGCGCACCTTGCCCTCGCGTTCGTTCCGTTTGCGCGCGACCGGCACATGCTCGACGACTACACCTCTGAAAAGACGCTTCCGGAGAACATCAAGGCGGCACTCAAGCAGCGGACTGACGAATATCGTCGCGCCTTCGTGATAGATCCGATGGTGGACCTCAGGATCATTGCGGCCAACACGGCCGATCTCGACTACCGTCTCAAGGACTACTTCTTCGGTACCGCGGTGGGCAAGTACGTCGACGGACTGACGCAGTGCCAGGAAGGGAAGTACGCCGACTGCGAGAACACGCTTTCGGAAGTCATCACCGAACTCGTACGAAACCGGCCGGCTGACAATTCGGTGCCTTCTGATGCCTACTGGTATCGCGGGATTGCCGCAGCGCATGTCAAGCATTTCGATGTGGCGATCGCCGACTTCACCAAACTGATCGCACGCGATCAGGCCGCGGTTGCCAAGGCCGAAGAGAAGGGGTTGGTCCGTTCGCCGATCCGTACCAACGAGTATCGATACTTCCTCGCCCTGTTTCAGCAGGCGGCGGGCAAGACCGATGCGGCGATCGCCGGGTATCGCAAAGTCGCGGAGAACGATCTCGGCCTGTACATGGCACACGTTCACCTCGCCGAGATCTATGAAGGGCAAAAGGCGTACGCGCCCGCAGTGGAGGAGCGACGCAATGCCGTCAATGCCAATCCGGACGATCCGTCTTTGCAGATGGATCTTGGTGTAACCATCGGCAAGGCCGGCCAGTTCGGCGAAGCTGAATCGGCTCTGAAGGCTGCGATCGACGGGCTACCCCGCGATTTCACTGCGTGGTTTTGGTATGGCGTTGCCGAGCAGGTGCTCGGCAAGAAGGCCGAGGCGAAGGCGGCGTTCGAACGCGTCGTCGCACTGGCGCCGAGCCGGATGCAGGACCTCGTCGCGAAGGCCAAACAGCGAATCGGGGCACTGCAGTGAAGCGTAGCTGGCTGGTAGCTGGAGCGTTGGCGGCTTCGTTGCCGGTATCTCCGCTTGCGGGTCAGGGATCTGCTGAAGAGCTCACACGATTCTCGGCCGTGCTGAGTCACATCCGCGCCAACTACGCCGATTCGGTCACCTACAAACAGCTGGTACGATCAGCGATTGACGGAATGCTGAAGGGACTCGATCCCCACAGCTGGTATCTCTCAAGTGACGACAACGCCCGATTCAATGCGCTGGAACGGGGCGAACTCGCGGTCACCGGCGTGTCGGTCGAGATCGCGGATGGAACACCAATCATCCTTGCCGTGACCGAGACGTCGCCGGCCGATCGAGCCGGAGTGCACCCAGGTGATCGTTTGATGGCTGTCGACGGCGTACCAACAACCGGACTCAACGCGCGCGCCATCGCGTTGCGCCTTGCCGGCGAGAAGGGCACCAAGGTGAAGCTCCTGCTCGAGCGAGGTTCGCGGTTGGAGCCCGACTCGGTATCGGTGCAAGTCAAGCGGGATGCGCCCAAGCCGCAACACTACGTGCGTGCGATGCTCATGCTCGACGCAACCACTGGCTACGTCAAGCTCGGCGAGTTTGGTGCGAAGTCGGCCGAAGAGGTGCACGACGCAGTCAAGTCGCTGCGTTCACAGAAAGCGAAGAACCTGATTCTCGACCTACGGGGTAATCCCGGTGGCATCGTCACCGAGGCGATTGCGATGGCGTCGCAGTTCCTTCCGGCGAATTCGCTGGTCTTCTCCACCAAGGGACGCCAACGCTCGGTGAATCAGCAGTACCGCACCAAGGAAAGCGGCGAGTTTCTGGACATCCCGATGGTCGTCCTGGTGGATCGGGGGAGTGCCAGTGCGGCCGAAGCGCTCGCCGGATCGTTGCAGGACAACGATCGCGCAGTGATTGCCGGACGCCGATCGTTCGGCAAGGCGCTGATGCAAACCGGGTTCTACGTGCCGGAAGGATTCGTCGAGCTGACGATCGGTCACGTCATTTCGCCGAGCGGTCGATATATCCAGCGGCCGTACACCGGATTGCAGCTGGAGCAGTACTACGCCTTTGCCGGCGACTCAGCCTGGCAGGACACGATGCGTGTCTTCAAGACCGTCAATGGGCGGTCGGTGAAGGGCGGCGGCGGGATCGCACCAGACGTGGCGTTTCCAGCGCCAGCCACTGCACCGCGCTGGTGGACGGTGGCGGCCGACAGCGGCTGGGACCGTGCCGTTGCTGACAGCGTCGCGGCAACATTGAAGACTGGCGCCGCGGCGAGCGCGGCGTGGATCCAGGACTCGAGTAGCTGGTCAACCCGCCTGTTGCCTCCGCTGCTGGCTCGAGTCCGCTCTCGGCTCGCGATCAGTGCGGTGGTCGACCCAGCGGTTGGCGCAAGCATGGCGCGCAAGCTGGCGGCCGAGGCTGCAACGGTGCGATGGGGAGAAGATATCGGTCGGGAGGTCAGCATTCGGAACGATCCCGATGTCGTTGCAGCGATTGGACTCTTCAGCCGCGTGGCAGCAATACTGAAGAAATGAAGTGGACCGCGGGACGTCAGGGAAAGATTTCAATCCCAAGTCCGACGACCCATGCCCCACCCCCCATACCCCTCTTACCTTTCACCCATGGCCTCTCGCACCCAGTCCCGGTCCCGGTCCGCTGTCCGTTTGGAAAAGCCCGACCTGCTCGAGCTCTATCGCTTGATGCTCCTGTCGCGAAAGCTGGATGACAAGGAAATCCAGCTCAAGCGACAGAACCGGATCTTCTTCCAGATCTCGAGCGCCGGCCAC
>JANYCP010000325.1 GCA_025360265.1 Gemmatimonadota bacterium | reverse complement strand
GCTGCCGAACTCCACGAGCAGCCAACCGTCACCCGGCGGAAGCAGTGCCACCTGCTCGGGATGCCACTGGCGCTGTCGCATCATCTCAACCAGCACGCCGTCGAACCCTTCGAGGCCAACAGGCTGGTGCGCCATGATCTCAGGTACGTGATCGGCCGCCTGATACGCGTCGGGATAGCCAAGGACGAGCAGGGTGCGCTCGGGCCGCGCCGGAATCAGTGTGACGGTCGCCGCCAGCACGATGGCACACGTTCCTTCGGTGCCAACCAGCGCGTGCGCGACGTTGAATCCGTGCTCGGGAAGCAGTGCATCGAGGTTGTATCCGGATACACGACGCGGGATATCGACGAAGCGCGCGCGCACTTCCGCGCCGTACTCATCACGCATCGCACGCAACGCGTCATGAATCTCGCCGCGACGTCCGCCCGCGGCGATGATCTCATCCAGTTGCTCGTGACTCGTTGCAGCAACCGTGAAGCGTTCGCCATCGTAGGTCAGAATGTCGAGATCCACCACCTGATGTCGCGTCAACGGTCCGGGCCCGTAGAACTGTGACATCACCGAGTGCACGCCGCAGGAATTGTTGCCGATCATTCCGCCCAGCGTGTTGCGGCTGTGCGTGGCCGGATCGGGGCCGAAGGTCAGCCCGAATTTTGCGGCACGGTTCCGGAGGGTGTCGAGGTTGCACCCCGGTTCAACCCGTGCGATCCGCCGCACGGGATCGATTTCCAGTATCTGATTGAAATATTTTGAACTGTCGATGATCACGGCGACGTTGCATGCCTGACCAGCGAGCGAGGTCCCGCCGCCGCGCGTGGTGATCGGCGCGTCATACTTGCGACAGAGGGCCACCGTCCGAATGACATCGTCGGCGGTGCGGGGCAGCACCACGCCAATCGGGATGTGACGATAGTTGGAGGCATCGGTGGACCATGCAGCGCGGGCACCATCATCAAACCGGACTTCACCGGTGATCTGTTCGCGCAGCTCGCGGGCCAGCTTGGTGGCATAGGGTGGCGGCGACGACGACTTGAAATCCATGATCAAGTCTAGCGCGTCGGTCCCGTCGCTTCAGCGACCCCAGCCGAGCGGTTGCTTCAGCAACCGACCGAATCTGTGAGCTATTCGGGCGACTGTATGCGCCGTTCCTGTTGGGACCATTCTCTCAAGGGGCGCACCTCGTGGAAAAGCCGTATCTTCAAAGTTGTGGACGCCCAGCCATCGGAAGTCACCGCACTCCTCCACCGGATCGTCGATGGGGACGAGGAAGGGATGCAGCGCCTGATCCCGCTGGTCTACGGGGAGTTGCGCCAGCTCGCGGCGCGGCAGCTCCGGGACGAACGGCCGGATCACACGCTCTCGCCGACCTCGCTCGTGCACGAGGCATTCCTCCGTCTCACCGGCCACGCAACGGTGAGTTGGGAGAGTCGTTCGCATTTCTTTGGCGTTGCCGCGCAGGCAATGCGACGGATCCTGGTCGATCATGCTCGGCGGCGTACCGCGCAGAAGCGGGGCCGGCAGAATCAGATCACTCTCGATGCCGAAGTCGAGGCATCGCTTCCTACCACAAGCCAGGATGTGCTGGGCGTCGACGAGGCGCTCGAGCGGCTGGCGCTGCTCGATCCACGTCAAGCTCGTGTGGTGGAGCTTCGTTACTTCGTTGGACTCTCCATCGAAGAGACCGCCGATGTGCTGGGCACGTCTATCGCAACGGTCAAGCGCGACTGGATGGTGGCGCGCGCCTGGCTGCAACGCGAACTCTCGCCCGAACGCTGATCACGCTGGATTTCCACCATGACGGATGATCCCCGACGCTGGGAGCGCGTCACTGAGGCGTTCGGTGAACTCGCGGAGTTGAGTGCGGGCGAACGCACTGACGCGCTCCGTACCCTCGAAACGGCCGACCCCGCGGTGCATGCCGAAGTGGTCTCGCTCCTCGCGTCGAGCGACAGCGTCGGTGATCGATTCGACCAGCCAGGATTCGTGGCCGACCTCGCGGACCTGGAGCAGCCATCGCTGTCCGGGCGGCGGATCGGCCCGTATGTCATTTCTCGCGAGATTGGCCGAGGCGGGATGGGTGCCGTCTGGGAAGCGCAACGCGCCGATGATCAATACCACAAACGTGTCGCGATCAAGATGGTCGCGATGGGACGCGACACCGATGCCATGCTGCGTCGGTTCCGCGTGGAGCGCGAACTTCTTGCGCGACTCGATCATGGCAACATCGCGACGCTCCTCGATGGCGGCGTGACAGACGAAGGCCAGCCGTGGTTCGCGATGGAGTACGTCGAGGGCGAACCGATCACGACCTGGTGTGCCAGCCACAAGCTTGATGTGCGTGCGCGGGTGGAACTCTTTCGCCAGGTGTGTGCCGCGACGCAGTACGCGCACGAACATTTGGTGGTGCATCGCGACCTCAAGCCGGCCAATATCCTCGTCGCCACTGACGGCACGGTGAAGCTGCTCGATTTCGGTGTCGCGAAGCTCAGCGAAGCAGATGACGCCGACGGTGGACTCACCGGCACCGCCGGTGTCGCCCTGACGGCGGCCTACGCGTCGCCGGAACAGTTGCGCGGTGAGTCGGTGTCCACCGCGAGCGACATCTATTCCCTCGGCGTCGTGCTGTACGAGCTGCTCACCGGTACGCGGCCGTTCTCGAGTGTGCCAGACGCTCTCCTCGAGCGGACCGCGAATCCGCCGAGCCGCGCAGTGACAGCGGACGCGGCATCCGCGATGGGCGGCGATGGCGTGCGCCAGGTGTCGCAAGCGATCGAGGGTGATCTCGACGCGGTGGTGCTGATGGCGTTGCGGCCGCAGGTGGCGCGCCGATACCGGTCGGTACAGCAGTTGAGCGATGACCTGCAGCGGGCACTCGACGGCCATCAGGTCTCGGCCCGTCCGGACACCATGGGATATCGGGTCTCGACGCTGGTCCGCCGCAATCGCGCCGCCGCCGCGCTGGCCGCGATCGCGGTGCTGACCCTCCTCGGCGCTACTGGTTTCTCGGTTCGCCAGGCGGCTGTGGCCCGAGCCGAACGTGATCGCGCGGTGCTCGAGACGGCACGCACGAAACAGGTGACCCAGTTCTTTCAGGATGTGCTCTCATCGGCCCGACCTGATCGGCAGGGCGGCAACGTGACGGTGGTGCAGGCCATTGATTCGGCGATCATGCGCACCGATTCGGCGTTTACCGGGCAACCGGACTTGCGTGCAGCGATCAAGCTGACACTCGGCGCCACGCTGACCAACATGTATCACTACAAGAGTGCCAAGCCGCTGCTCGAAGATGCGTTGCGTTTCCGGCGCACCGTCGACGGCGACACCCCGTCGATGGACAAGGTTGACGCCTTGTTCAATTTGGCCGCGATCGAAACGGAAGTTGGTGATGCCGGGAAGGCGGAATCGTTGTATCGCGCGTCGATTGCGATGCGCGGCAAACTGACGCCGGGGGATTCCTCAAAGATTTATGAAGGGATGGGCAACGTCGCCGAGGCATTGATGAATCAGGGGAAGCTGAAGGAAGCTGAGGCGCTGTACGACACCGTCGCGAAAGCGCTCGACCGACTTCGACCGAATGACATTGATTTGCGCGCCACGACTCGCGCCAACCTTGGCACGGCAATGTCGCAGCTCGGCGAGTATGTGGCGGCTGAACCGGTGCTGCGTGAAGCGGCAAAGCTCGCAGAGCAAGCGAAAGGACCGAACGACCCGAGTGTCGCGACGGTGCTGCAGCCGCTGGCGGGCACGCTGATCTTCAACGGCAAGTATGCCGAGGCAGAGCAGGTGGCACGCCGCGGCATTGCCATCAACGAAAAAGAATTCGGGCGGAGCAATCCGGCCACGGTATCGGCGATGCGGATGTTGACCGGTGCCATGGTGGAG
>JANYCP010000319.1 GCA_025360265.1 Gemmatimonadota bacterium | reverse complement strand
AGCCCGCCGCCAAGCAACACGATGATGGCGAACAGGGTCATGAGGTACCAGAGGGTGAGCTTGAGCCGAAGCGGGCCAAGCGATGCGGGTGCCATCGGCTACACGCCGAGGCGGTAACCTGCGCCGCGAAAGGTCTGGATCAGTTTAGGCTCGAAGGCGTCGTCGATCTTGCGGCGAAGGCGACGGATCAGGACCTCGAGCACATTGGTGAACGGGTCGTGATTGTCGTCCCAGACGTGCGCGGTGATACGGGCGCGATCGATCACTTCGCCGCGATGCTCGACAAAGCAGGCGAGCAGCGCGAACTCTTTCGCCGTCAGCTCAATCTCCTGATCATCACGGGACACTCGGCGACGCGCGAGGTCGACGCGCAGATTGGCAATCTCGATGATATCGGGTTCGAGGTCTCGCCGGCGACGGGCGAGTGCGCGAACACGCGCCAACAATTCCCGGAACGCGAACGGTTTCGTGAGATAATCGTCGGCGCCCGCGTCGAGCCCGGCCACGCGATCATCCACCGTATCTCGGGCGGTCAGCATCAGGATCGGCGTCGCCAATCCGCCAGCCCGCAACTCTCGGCACAAATCGAATCCTGAGCCGCCCGGGAGCATCACATCGAGGATGAGAAGATCGAAGTCGCCATCGGTCGCCTGGTATCTGCCGTCGGCGTACGTCGTCGCAATGCCGACCTGGTACGAATGCTCACGCAGGCCGAGCGAAACGACGGCAGCGAGTTCGGGATCATCTTCAACCAGGAGGAGGCGCATGCCGGAAGGTACTACTGGCGGCGGAAACGGTACACCATGACGTGGTCCACGTCGTCGCTATCCGTTCGCCAACCGATGATGTAGTCCGGTCCGATCTCAATGACGTGAACGCTGCTCGGCAGCTGGATCGTCTGCAGCGCACTGCCGATCGGGGCAACTCCATATAGGTATTGCAGGGTATCGAGTGGCCAGAATGGAACCGCCCACGCATTCCCCAGTGAATCGACGAACATCTGCTTATAGCCTGGTGCCCGGGCAGGCCTCGGGACACCCGACACATACTTGCGGAGTCCGTCGCGCTGCTTCCCCTTGGGGATGGGAGCGAGGTACACGCTATCGATCCACGCGTCGTACTCGGCCTGCGTCGGGATCCGGTTCGGAATTGAGAAGCGCAGCACGCCGAGGCGCGATCCGCTCGGAGAAAATGTCTCGATCAGCGCCGAATCGCCGGTTCCGATAAGCACGCGGTCCCGCGTCCGCGCAATTTCGGTGATGGCGGCCATCGGTCGATTGCGTCCGGCCGGCACCGAGTCGATTCGGGCGATTGTGTCACCGGTGGGTGAGAACATCAACACGGTGCTGCGGAGGAGTGGAGCGTCGGCGGACGGCTGGTAGCCGGCTTGGACAGGCGAGGCCATGGTGATGAGTTCACCTGCGTCGTTGCAGCCTATCTTCCACGTCGCGACGGGCATGCGGAACTCTCGCACCAACTTCGCCGTGGAATCGAGGACTGTAATTCTCGCCGCGCCAACGTCCAGCACATAGAGCGAATCGCCGCCACATCGACCAATCCAGCCGATCGTGCGGTACTCCCCGGGACCGTCACCGGCACGCCCTTGGCTGTGAATCAACTTTCCGGTGCGATCGAAAAGCAATATCCGCTTGTCGCGCCCATCCGCGACTGCCAGTGCACCGCTCGGCAGGACGGCAACGCTTGCCTGCCTGTTCATGAAACCGATCTTGCCGAACCGCACCGAATCGCCTGGACCCTCGCCGGATATGTCGAGCGCGGCCTTCGCGATGACGGCACCGTTGGTTCCAACGTCGCCATTCCGACTACAGGCGCTCGCAATCGCGATGGCGACCAGCGCCGCGCCAATACCAGATCGGCGAAGCACCCTTGGCTAGTCCAACTGCTCGGTGACGACTTCCTTGCCGGTGCGCAGCACGGAGTGGTGATATCCATACAGCACATAGATCACCATGCCGATCGCCAGCCACACCACGAACCGAATCCATGTGGCGCCCGGCAACTGTGACATCAGGTAGGCACACATGACCACGCCGAGTCCTGCCGTGACGTGCACAAACGGAGCGCGAAATGGCCGCGGCCGTGACGGTTCGGTGTAGCGGAGCACCACAACACCGACGCACACCAGAACAAACGCGAACAGTGTACCGATGTTGGTCAGGTCGTACGTTTCACCGGCGTCGCCAACAAGCGCCCACAGCGCAACAAACACGCCGGTCACCAACGTGGTGACGTGCGGAATACGCCGTGTCTTGTGGACCTTGGCAGCCCACGGTGGGAGCAACCCATCGCGTGCCATCCCGAAGAAGATCCGGGGCTGGCCGTACTGGAACACCAGGAGTACCGCCGACAATGAGAACACCGCGCCAAGCGCTACGATCTTCGAGATGCTGGTGAGGCCAGTCGCGTTCAGTGCATACGCCAGTGGATCAGCCGCCGCGCCGAGGTCGCTCGCCGGCACCATTCCGGTGAGCACCGTACCGACAACGATGTAGATGACCGTACAAATCGCGAGCCCCCCAAGAATTCCAATCGGCAAGTTGCGCTGTGGATTCTTGGTTTCTTCTGCTGCCGTGGAAATGGCGTCGAAACCGATGTATGCGAAGAAGACGATTGCCGCACCCTGCCCTATGCCGCGCAAGCCACCCGGTGCAAAGGGATGGTAGTTGGCCGGATTGATGTGCTGCACTCCCATCACGATGAAGAGGCCGAGCACCAGCAGCTTGATGACCACAAGGATGTTGTTGACCCGGGCGCTCTCGCGCACGCCGAGCAGCAGTAACCAGGTGATCAGCATCACAATGGCAAACGCCGGCACGTTGATCAGGATCGGCATACCGAAAAGGTGCGGCGCCTTGGCAATCA
>JANYCP010000309.1 GCA_025360265.1 Gemmatimonadota bacterium | reverse complement strand
CCTGACTCACCCCAACGAACTGTTCACCTCGAAAAGCGACGGCACCGGGGAGCAGAAACTCACCGGATTCAACGACGCGCTCAACAAGGAGGTGGCCTGGTCGGACGCCGAGCGCTTTACGTACAAGTCGGTGGACAATCTTGAGATCGAAGGCTGGGTGATGAAGCCTTACGGCTACCAGGCCGGCAAGAAGTATCCGCTGGTGCTGTACATCCACGGCGGGCCGCACTCCGCGTACGGCGAAGGCTGGTTTGATGAGTTCCAGAATCTTGCGGCTGAAGGGTTCATGGTGCTGTTCACCAACCCTCGTGGGTCGAGCGGCACCAACGGTGAATTCACCAATGCCAGCCGAGGTGACTGGGGCGGCAAGGACTATCTCGACATCATGAAGGCTGTGGACATCGCCGCGGTGCGTCCCGACGTGGACTCGACGCGGATGGGTATCACGGGCGGCTCGTACGGCGGATACATGACGGCGTGGGCGGAAACAAAAACGAATCGCTTCAAGGCAGCCGAGACTGATCGGATGATCAGCGAGTGGACGTTCTGGTGGGGCTCTTCGGATTCACAGTCACTCACCAACGGCGAGTTTTTCGGCAAGCCATGGGAGAACCAGGCGATGTATGACTCCCTCTCGCCGATCCGCCACGTCAAGAACGTCAAGACGCCAACGCTCCTGGTGCAATCCGAAGACGACTTCCGCACGCCGATGGGCAACGCAGAACTCTGGTTCATGGCACTGAAGCAGCTTGGTGTTCCGGCGGAGTTCGTGCGCTACCCGCGCTCGACGCACGAGCTGTCCCGGTCTGGCGAACCGTGGCTGCTAGTTGATCGCCTGGGTCGGCTGCGCCAGTGGTTTTCCTACTGGCTGGTGGAGGGTGGCCCGAGGCCCGCCACCACAACCGCAGCCCCCGGGGGTGAAGTACAGCGATAAATCACGGAGCGGGGGGCGCTGCCTGCGCCTCCCGCACTTCCTTCAATCCGCCCTGAATCGTGCCGAGAATCAGCAGCCAGGCGGCAGCGCCGAGCAGAATGTACTTGAGGTGCATCGGCAATTCCCACGGCGAATTCCAGACCATGTGCATCGCCATGCAGACGCTGAGCACCCGGAGGAATCGCGGGTCGGTGAGCATCTCCCGCGTGAACGGACGGTCGCCCCTCACCCGCCAGAGCGCTGCGCCCACAAGGCCGGTCCAGAGTACGTGTCCCCCGAGCACGCTGAGGATCCCTCGTTCCATGATCATGTCTCGCATGGCGCGGGCGCCGTTGCTCAAGACTTCGCGGAAGGCGTAGCCCGCCGACTCGAACACGGCGAAGCCCGTTCCGACCGTCGCGCCGAGCAGCAGCCCGTTGAGCGTCCAGCGAAAACGCGCCTTGCGGACCACCAGCAATAGCGTGAGCGCCTTGCCGATTTCCTCAATGATCCCGGCGGCGGCGGCGCCAAACATCGAGTCGAGGTTGGTCCATTGGAAGAAGAAGAGCGAAACGATGATCGAGACGAGTCCGCCCGTAAGCAGCAACTTGATCACCTGATAGAGTGAAACATTGCGCGGTACGTTCATCTCGAAGAAGAAAATCAGCAACGAGAATGGAATGGCCACCGTTCCGACCACCAGAAGCCCGGGCAGCAGATTCTCGTTGTCAAACGTCTTCCACGCCCACACGAAGCCAGCATAGAGCAGGACGCTGGCAATGAACACCCGACCGAAAATCCATGGCTTGGGCCAGCGAGCGTCGACCGCCGAAAGCGGTGGAGTCGTTGCTGCTGTGCCCCCGGTGAAATACGCTTCGATCTCTTCGTCGGCGTGCTTCTTCGTAACGTCGGCGAACATTTCGCGCGCGTTCCATTCCCCCGGCTTTTCGATGCCGGAGACGCTCGACAGGTGATCGCCGAGACTGTTGACGAACCCCATGACCGGAGAGCCCGTCCCGCCGCCATGCACTTCCCATAACGATTCGCCCAGCCGAAGCTGATGCCCTGGCAGGAGGGTGGGTCCGGCAGCAGGCATCGTCTTGCCACGGTCTGGCCCGGCGATGCAGACGAGGTAGTGATCGGTGTGGGGCGAGAGCGGTTCGTCTGGGGCCATGGGTCCGTATACTATGTGGGTGAGGCGGCGGCGCCAGTCCTCGGAGGAATGGAATGGCCGATGTGGTAATCGTGGCTGATCGCTATGAGCTTCTCCGTCCGCTCGGTTCCGGCTCGTTCGGGCGCACCTTCCTGGCGCACGATCGGACTTTTGACCGTCACGTCGCGATTAAAGTGCTCGATCCCGCTGCGGACTGGAAAGCGCGCGACCTGTTCAAGCGCGAATCGGCGGTGCTGCAGGGGCTTCGCCATCAGGCGATTCCGGAAGTGCACGCGCTCGTGAGTGGCGCCTGGGAAGGGGGCAACACCGAATTCCTGGTGATGGAATACATCGAAGGAATGTCGCTCGCCCAGGTCATCGATGAACCGCGGGTCCTGCCGTTTTCGGAAGTCGTCCACCTCTTTCTCGAGCTATTGGGTGTCCTCGACTACCTGCACCGGCGCGCGCCGCCGATCCTGCATCGCGACATCAAGCCAAGTAACATCATCATGCGTGCGGATGGGGAGCCCGTTCTGGTCGACTTTGGGTCGGTTCGTCGTACGGCGCTCGGTGCCGATGAATCTGGGTCGACGATTGTGGGCACCTATGGCTACATGCCATACGAGCAATACATGGGTCAGGCGGCACCGTCGAGCGATCTGTACGCACTTGCGGCAACATTTCTGCATTTGCTTACCGGACGACCGCCGCGGGAGTGGCTGAACGACGAAGGGCGAATCATCGTGCCGGCCAACCTGAGCAACGATGGCAGGCTCGGGCCTGTGCTTGCACGCATGCTTCAACCGTCCCCAACTGACCGCCTTGCCAGCGCACATGAAGTGCGCGAGGCGATGTGGCGTGGGACGGAGACAACTGGCGGGAATGTGCCAGCTGGCGCACCGCGGAGCACCGCAATCGAGTCGGTTGCGCTCGGACCGGCGCCTCGGACCATCGAGGGAGAAACGGCGGCATTGCTCGACCGTGTGGCGCCGACCGCATGGGATCTGGCTGACTCATCGACCAAGCAGGACGTGATCGGTGCGAGCGACGTGGCCTGGGCAATCTTTCTCGGTGTGATCACAGTTGGAATCGTGCCGTTGATTTTCGTGAGCGTGGCGCATCAGCGACGGCGGCGGCTTACCCGCTTTTTCAGGAACGGAACTGTCGCCACGGCACGGGTCATCAACTTCGCACCGGAATCGACCGCCATGGGACAGAAGCTGACTCGAGTCGGTTATGAGTTTTCGGTAGACGGCAAATTGCGTCGGGATTCTGACCTGGTGCTTCCGGTCGTCGCAGCGCGGTGGGTGGTGGGAGACTCGGTCAGCATCCTGTACCATGCGGCGGAGGATTACGATAGCGTGATCATCAGCACGAGTTGAAAGAGATGTCCTCACGTCCGTCTGCTCGGCGCCGCACGATCGTCATCGTGATCGTTGTGGTAGTCGTCACCATTTGCGCTGCCACGCTCTGGCTCAACCGCTGGCGGCTCGGCCACACTGCCGTCACCATCGCCGATCCGATGGTCCGCGCCTGGGCCGCGGAACAGGTGGCGGCCTCGAGCGACAATGCGTATCACCTCGAGGCTAGCACCATTGCGGTTGACGAGGCCCGGCGGCGGCTTTCGATCGACAGCATTACCGTCACGACCGACAGTGTGATTAATGCCGGGCTGAAAAGTCCGCATCCCTCCATTACGGTCCGCTTCCGCCATTGCTCGGTCACCGGCATCGACCTGACCGCCCTTGCTGCCCGGCGCGGACTGCACGCGCTCCATGCCGGGTGCGACAGCGTATCGTTGACGGTGCGCACACTGGTAGCGCCGCTCGATTCGGGGAATCACACGAGGCAGGGGGCGGACAGCAACAACTTTCTCCGATTTCAAGGAAAGGTTGACCTCACGGGGTATGTGCCGTTCGTGGCGATCGATTCGATCACGTTCCCGCAGGTGCATACGGCGTTCGATCTACTCGCCTCCGACGGGCGTCGCACGACGCTTACCGTCGACAGCGTCGCCGTGTCACTCGATTCGGTCCGAATCGATCCGCACCAGGAGATTGCAAAGCGGCGACCACTCTTTTCTCGCAATGTCCGTGTGCGCCTTGACCACTTCGCCGGTGGGACGAAGGCGGGTGAGCGAATCTCGCTTGAGCACCTCGATGCCAGCCTCGCCGATGGTTCGGCGCACCTTGATGCCATCGGCTATGAACGCGCGGCCGGCGTCAAGATCGATTCAACCGGCGGGATGTCGGTGCGGGCACAACACGTCGCGCTCAACGGGGTGCGATGGGGAGTCTTTCTGCTCACGGGCGACGTCGGCATTGCCGGTTTGCATGTAGACAGCGTTGACGTCCGGATCGTCTCCGCCCGCAATCCGAGGCCGCGCGTGGCGCCGGTGCTGGCGGGCTCGATCGCCAGTGCACTGCAATCTGCCGGTCGCGCGATCGCAATCGATTCCTTTCGAGTCAACGCCGTCCGCACGCAAGAGTCTGGGCGGAGCAGCGGCGACCTCGCCGTGACCACCGTTGGTGAGCTAACCCTTGCTCACGTTGATGTGGCTCCGGGCGAAGCGGCTTGGCAGCGACCATTTCCGATTGGTCGCGTGGTGCTCACAGCGAGTCGCGTCTCTCGCCATACTGGCAAGATGGACATGGCGCTCAGCAGGCTGGTGCTCAACGCCGGCGCAAGGAATCTCACCATTGACTCGTTACGGGCGGCCCCGCAGGGGGACGACTCGGCCTTTGAGCGCCGAATCAAGGTTCGCAGTTC
>JANYCP010000308.1 GCA_025360265.1 Gemmatimonadota bacterium | reverse complement strand
TGCCGACTGCAAGCCACGCCATGTGGAATTCTTCGGAACCGAGAGCGACATCAACTGGTCGCCTGACAGCAAGCAGCTGGCGTTTGTCGGGCGCGCGGGGCGATTCAAGAGTTCGCGACTCTATGTGCTCGCGCCGGATGGTGGCAAGCCGCAGGATATTCTCGGCTCCTGGAAATATGAGCCAGGCAACGTCGAGTGGTGGAGTGACGGCAAGATCCGGATGACCACCAGCAACGGAGGCAATGCCGGGCTCTACCAGATCGATCCGGCAACCAAGCAGATCAGTACGATTCTCGGCGGACGTCGTGAAGTGACCGCAATTCAGTACGACAAAGCGAAGACGAAGCTTGTGTACCTGTCGACCGATCTCACTCATCCCAATGAACTCTTCACGTCAACGCTCGACGGTACCGGTGAGCAGAAGTTGACCGGGTTCAATGATGCGCTCAACAAGGAGGTTGCGTGGTCGGACGCGGAGCGGTTCACCTACCGGTCGGTCGACAATCTTGAGATCGAAGGCTGGGTGATGAAGCCTTACGGCTACCAGCCGGGCAAAAAATATCCGCTAGTGCTCTACATCCACGGCGGGCCGCACTCCGCGTACGGCGAAGGCTGGTTCGATGAATTCCAGAATCTTGCGGCTGAAGGGTTCATGGTCCTGTTCACCAACCCTCGCGGCTCAAGCGGCACCAACGGTGAATTCACCAATGCCAGCCGAGGTGACTGGGGCGGCAAGGATTACCTCGACATCATGAAGGCCGTGGATATCGCGGCGGTGCGGCCCGACGTGGACTCGACACGGATGGGTATCACGGGCGGCTCGTACGGCGGATTCATGACGGCGTGGGTGGAGACGAAGACAAATCGTTTCAAGGCGGCCGAGACCGATCGGATGATCAGCGAGTGGACGTTTTGGTGGGGTTCGTCGGATTCGCAGTCACTCACCAACGGCGAATTTTTCGGCAAGCCGTGGGAGAACCAGGCGATGTATGACTCGCTCTCGCCGATCCGCCACGTCAAGAACGTCAAGACGCCGACGCTATTGGTTCAATCAGAAGAAGACTTCCGGACACCGATCGGCAACGCCGAGCTCTGGTACATGGCGCTGAAGCAACTCGGCGTGCCTGCAGAATTTGTGCGCTATCCGCGATCGACCCATGAGTTGTCGCGGTCGGGTGAGCCGTGGCTACTGGTGGATCGCCTCGGTCGACTGCGCCAGTGGTTCTCCTACTGGCTCGTGGAGGGCGGTCCGAAGGCTTCCACCACAACGGTGGCGCCCGGTGGAGCAGTGCAGCAATAGATCAGGAAGCGGGGGGCGCGGCTTGCGCCTCCCGCACTTCCTTCAATCCGCCCTGGATCGTGCCGAGGATCAGGAGCCACGCGGCGGCGCCGAGCAGGATGTATTTGAGGTGCATCGGCAATTCCCACGGCGAATTCCAGATCATGTGCATCGCCATACAGACGGCGAGCACTCGCAGAAACCGCGGATCGGTCAGCATGTCTCGACTGAAGGGACGATCGCCCCGCACTCGCCACAATGCGGCACCAACGAGTCCGGTCCAGAGTACGTGTCCACCGAGCACGCTGAGGATCCCTCGTTCCATGATCACGTCGCGCATGGCGCGGGCACCGTTGCTCAAGACCTCGCGGAAGGCGTAGCCCGCCGACTCGAATACGGCGAAGCCCGTTCCGACAGTCGCGCCGAGCAGCAGGCCGTTGAGCGTCCAGCGAAACCGCGCCTTGCGAACCACCAGCAATAGTGTGAGCGCCTTGCCGATTTCCTCAACAATCCCGGCGGCGGCGGCGCCAAACATCGAGTCGAGGTTGGTCCATTGGAAGAACAAGAGCGAAACAATGATCGAGACGAGTCCGCCCGTAAGCAGCAACCTGATCACCTGATAGAGTGAGACATTGCGCGGTACGTTCATCTCGAAGAAGAAGATCAGCAACGAGAACGGAATGGCCACCGTCCCGACCACCAGAAGCCCGGGCAGCAGATTCTCGTTGTCAAACGTCTTCCACGCCCACACGAAGCCGGCATAGAGCAGGACGCTGGCGATGAACACCCGACCGAAAATCCATGGCTTCGGCCAGCGAGCGTCGACCGCCGAAAGCGGTGGAGTCGTTGCTGCTGTGCCCCCGGTGAAATACGCTTCGATCTCTTCGTCGGCGTGCTTCTTCGTGAGGTCGGCGAACATTTCGCGGGCGTTCCATTCCCCCGGCTTTTCGATGCCGGAGACGTTCGAGAGGTGATCGCCGAGACTGTTGACGAATCCCATGACCGGAGAGCCGGTCCCGCCGCCATGCACTTCCCATAACGATTCGCCCAGACGAAGCTGGTGCCCTGGCAGGAGGGTGGGTCCGGCAGCGGGCATCGTCTTGCCACGGTCTGGCCCGGCGATGCAGACGAGGTAGTGATCGGTGTGGGGCGAGAGCGGTTCGTCTGGGGTCATAGGTCCGTATACTATGACAGCGGGACGCTGGCGCTAGTAGGGGCTTGTGCTTGCCCGGATGCTTCAGCCGTCACCAACTGATCGGTTTGCCCGTGCGCACGGGGTGCGCAAGGCTATGTGGCGCGAGACGCCGAACCCGGTAACGCATGGGCTGGCTGGCGGGCAGAGGAGCGCGGCGTTTGACGTGATCGCAGTCGGTCCGGCTCGATGGGTCGTTGGCGATTGGGCCAACATCTTGTACCAAGCGGCGGAGGATTACGATACCGTGATCATCAGCACGAGTTGAAAGCGATGTCCTCACGTCCGTCCGCTCGGCGCCGCACGATCGTCATCGTGATCGTTGCGGTAATCGTCACTATTTGCGCCGCCACGCTCTGGCTCAACCGCTGGCGGCTCGGGCACACTGCCGTCACCATCGCCGATCCGATGGTCCGCGCCTGGGCCGCGGAACAGGTGGCGGCCTCAAGCGACAATGCGTATCACCTCGAGGCTAGCACCATTGCGGTTGACGAGGCCCGGCGGCGCCTTTCGATCGACAGCATTACCGTCACGACCGACAGTGTGATTAATGCCGGGCTGAAAAGTCCGCATCCCTCCATTACGGCCCGCTTCCGCCATTGCTCGGTCACCGGCATCGACCTGACCGCCCTCGCTGCCCGGCGCGGAATGCACGCGCTCCATGCCGGGTGCGACAGCGTGTCGCTGACGGTGCGCACACTTGTGGCGCCGCTCGATTCGGGGAATCACACGAGGCAGGGGGCGGACAGCAACAACTTTCTCCGATTTCAAGGAAAGGTTGACCTCACGGGGTATGTGCCGTTCGTGGCGATCGATTCGATCACCTTCCCGCAGGTGCATACCGCGTTCGATCTACTCGCCTCCGACGGGCGCCGCACGACGCTTACGGTCGACAGCGTTGCCGTGTCACTCGATTCGGTCCGAATCGATCCGCACCAGGAGATTGCGAAGCGACGACCACTCTTTTCTCGCAATGTCCGTGTGCGCCTTGACCACTTCGCCGGTGGGACGAAGGCGGGTGAGCAAATCTCGCTCGAGCACCTCGATGCCAGCCTCGCTGATGGTTCGGCGCACCTTGATGCCATAGGCTATGAACGCGTGGCCGGCGTCAAGATCGATTCAACTGGCGCGATGTCGGTGCGGGCACAACACGTCGCGCTCAACGGTGTGCGATGGGGAGTCTTTCTGCTCACGGGTGACGTCGGCATTGCCAGTTTGCATGTCGACAGCGTTGACGTCCGGATCGTCTCCGCCCGCAATCCGAGGCCGCGCGTGGCGCCGGTGCTGGCGGGCTCGATCGCCAGCGCACTGCGATCTGCCGGTCGCGCGATCGCGATCGATTCCTTTCGCGTCAATGCCGTCCGCACGCAAGAGTCCGGGCGAAGCAGCGGCGACCTCGCCGTGACCACCGTTGGTGAGCTCACCCTTGCTCACGTTGATGTGGTTCCGGGCGAAGCGGCCTGGCAGCGTCCATTTCCGATTGGTCGCCTGGTGCTCACAGCGAGTCGCGTCTATCGCCATACTGGCAAGATGGACATGGCGCTCAGCAGGCTGGTGCTCAACGCCGGCGCAAGGAATCTCACCATTGACTCGTTACGGGCGGCCCCGCAGGGGGACGACTCGGCCTTTGAGCGCCGAATCAAGGTTCGCAGTTC
>JANYCP010000223.1 GCA_025360265.1 Gemmatimonadota bacterium | reverse complement strand
CGCCAGTGTTGCGATCGCGGTTGCTGTTGTCTGGCAGTGAGTCCGCGTGGCTCACCTCGTCCGTGCAGCTCGGCTTCGTGGCCGGCACGCTCACTGCCGCGATCCTGAATCTCTCCGACATCCTGCCGCTGCGCTGGTACGTCGCCGGCTCAGCGCTGCTGGCGGCGCTCGCGAATCTGACGCTGATTTCCGCAGACTCATTCGCCACCGCGATCGCCAGCCGCCTGCTGACCGGCGTCGCGCTGGCTGGGGTCTATCCGCCGGCAATGAAGATGGCAGCCACATGGTTCAAGGCAGACCGTGGCCTCGCCATCGGTGCGATCGTCGGCGCACTGACGATCGGCAAGGCGATGCCGTATCTCCTCGAGGGGGGCGGTGGCCTGCCGCTTGTGACCGTGGTTACCGTCACGTCCGCTGCTGCGGTACTTGCATCGGTATTGGTCGGAGGTTGGTTTCGAGAGGGCCCGCATGTATTCCCAACGCGGCCATTCTCCTGGGGCCTCGTGGGGGCGGTGGTGCGTGAACCGCAATTGCGCCGTCTCACCGGCGGTTACCTCGGACACATGTGGGAACTCTACGCGTTCTGGGCCTGGATCCCGGCGTTTCTCGCCGCGTCATTCGCGATGCGCGCCAACCCGGGACTCGACCATGCGGTGAGGCCGGAGGATGGACACGCTGGCGCATGGCCTTTCGCTTGCGTCGCGATTGGTGCGGTCGGTTGCATCTGGGGTGGTCGGGCTGCCGATCGAATCGGTCGGGTTCCTGTCGTGCGTCGAGCGCTGGTGGTGAGCGCCATGTGCTGCGTGGTCAGTGCACTCGCGTTTGGCGGGCCCAATTGGCTGATGGTCGCGATCTGTCTGGTTTGGGGTGTCGCCGTCATCGCCGACTCAGCGCAATTCTCCGCGCTGATGACTGAGCAGGCACCGCCGCACGGGGTCGGTACGGCGCTGACTCTGCAAACCTCGATTGGTTTCCTCCTCACGATCGCGACGATTCAGCTTGTCCCCGTATTGGCGGGTCATGTCGGCTGGCAATGGGCGCTCGTCGTGCTGACGTTCGGACCGATGGCTGGATTGCTGAGCATAGGCCCCGTGACTACAGCGCGAACATCGCAATCGTCGCGCCAAACATCGCAACCGTCGTGATCCCCACCACGATGCGTCCGGTGGGCGAACTCGGTTGTCCTCGCATCAGTTTTCGGTCTGAGGCCGCGATCAGGATGCCTGTCAGCAGGAATGGTGCGAGCACTCCGTTGATCACCGCGGTGCTGTACAACAGCTTGAGCGACGGGATGTTGGCGAAGTCGAAGGTCACGCCGACAGCCACTGAGAGAATGATCACCGCGTAAAACGTCGGTGCGCCGCGAAAGTGCTCGTCGATTCCCTGGCGCCAACCAAAAAGTTCCGCAAAAGCGTACGCTGCCGAGCCGGCGAGTGTCGGAATGGCGAGCGCGCCGGTGCCAAGGATTCCCAGCGTGAACAGCAGGGCTGACAGGTCTCCAGCGAGCGGTCGCAATGCCTCGGCCACCTCACGGCTGGTGGTTGGCACGGAGACGCCGTGCGCGTGCAGCGTCAGCGCAGTCGTCAGGATGATAAAGTACATCGCCATGTTGGAGAAAAACGTCCCCGCACCAACGTCCAGCTTCCGCCGACCGATCTCGTCGTCTGTGGCACCACGTCGCGCCACCAGGGTATGTCGCCCAAGCGCCTTTTCTTCCTCCACTTCCTGCGACGCTTGCCAGAAGAAGAGGTAGGGTGAAATTGTCGTGCCGAGGATGGCCACCACGGTGCCCCAGGCGTGTGCGCCATGTGGCAGGGACGGCATGAATGTGTCGTGCAGCACGTGTGGCCAATCAGGGCGAAGTTTCAGCGCGGTGATGACGTACGCGAACAAGGCGAGCGCCAGCCATTTCAGTACGTTGGCAATCACGGCATATCGCAAGCGCACAGTTGCCCAGGCGATCAGGGCGCCGAACAGCACAACCCAGATATGTGAGTTGACGCCGGTCAGCATCTCGACGGCGTCCGCCATTTCCGACAGATCCGCGCCGATGTTGATCGTGTTGGCCACGAGCAGTGCGAAGCAGACGACGGCGAGCAGAGGTCGCGGAAACTTCGTCCGCAACCCGGCCATCAGCCCTTCGCCGGTCACCATCCCGATTCGGGCGCACATGGTCTGCACGGCGGCCATCAGCGGCCATGAAACTGGTGCGAGCCAGAGCAGTCCCGTGCCGAATTCCGCCCCTGCGATCGAGTAGGTCGCTATTCCGGACGGGTCATCGTCGGCCGCACCGGTAATGACGCCCGGTCCGAGCGCGCCCCAGAAATGCCGGACCCAGCGAGCAGCCCGGCGGGGCTGGGTGGTGACGGCGCGCACGACGGGGGCAATCTTTGCCATTCGGCAATAGTAGTCCGTTGCTATCATTGATGGGATGCCAGACTTCTCCAGCGACGAACTCCTTCGGTACGCCCGCCATCTGACCCTCGCGGAAGTCGGCGTGGCGGGGCAGGCGAAGCTGCGCGATGCTCGCGTGCTGCTGGTCGGGGCTGGCGGGCTTGGTTCGCCGGCGGCGCTCTACCTCGCGGCGGCCGGAGTCGGAACGCTGGGCATTGTCGACAGTGATGTTGTTGACCTCTCAAATCTGCAGCGCCAGATCCTGCACGACACGCCGAGCACAGGTGAAGCCAAGACGGCATCTGCTGCACGGCGCATTGCGGCGCTTAATCCGCACGTGCATGTCGTGCCGTTCAACGAGCGCCTCACCGCGGCCAATGCGCGCGAGATCATCCGGCCGTTCGACATCGTGGTCGACGGCAGCGATAACTTCCCGACCCGTTATCTCGTCAATGACGCCTGTGTGTTCGAGCACAAGCCGTTGGTGTACGGCAGCATCCTGCGATTCGAGGGTCAGTTGTCGCTGTTCGGCGTGGCTGGCGGGCCATGCTATCGCTGCCTCTTTAGCGAGCCGCCACCGGCCGAACTGGTGCCAAGCTGTGCAGATGCAGGCGTGCTTGGTGTGCTGCCGGGAATTGTCGGGTCGTTGCAGGCACTTGAAGCGATCAAATGGATTGTCGGGATCGGTGATTCCGCCGCTGGGCGACTGGTGCTCTTCGATGCGTTGCAGCTTCGCTTTCGCGAGATCGCTGTGCGTCGCGATCCCGCGTGTGTCGTATGTGGCGAACATCCGACGGTGACGGAACTGATCGACTACGAGGCCTTCTGCCAGGTTGGGGATTTCATGAATGCTGCGACTGATGATGTCGAGGTCACCGCGAAGGTGCTCGCCAGTTCACTCCAGGACGCGTCACCGCCCTTTGTGCTTGATGTGCGGCAATCGTGGGAGTTTGCGCTCGCCAGCATACCGGGATCGCACCTGATTCCGCTCAACGAGCTGCCGGCACGTCTTGCCGACGTGCCACGTCATCAGCCAGTGGTGACGGTGTGTCATCACGGTGCCCGGTCGCTCGGTGCGCGTGACCTGTTGCTCCGTGCCGGTTTTCCGGGCGTGCGTTCTCTGGCGGGTGGCGTCGATGCGTGGGCTGAGGAGGTTGATCCGGCGATGCGGCGGTACTGAGTACGTTGGCGCGGGAGGCCCTGAGCGGGTAGATCCTTCGCTTCGCTCAGGACGAGTGCCGAAGGGGGGACTCGAACCCCCACGAGCTTGCGCTCACTGGCTCCTGAAGCCAGCGCGTCTACCATTCCACCACTTCGGCGAGCCGCGCAAACGTAGTCGTCTTGCGGCCAAACGGTCAAGCAGATGCCACCTGCGACCGTTACTTTAGATCATGCCCGCGAAGCCTGCTGCCGCGTCGCCGGAGCGTCTCGAACGCATCAGCGTCGCGCGAAATCCGAAAGCCACCCATGACTACCACGTCCTCGATACCATGGAGGCGGGCTTGGTGCTGACCGGCACCGAGGTCAAGTCGCTCCGCGGTCGCGGCGCGTCGATCAAGGAAGGGTACGCCCGCGTGACCCGTGGCGAGGTGTGGATTGAAGGGCTCAACATCACGCCCTATGAGCAGGGAAATCGGTACAACCACGATCCGGTGCGATCACGCAAGCTGCTCCTCCATCGCCGGGAAATCGAAAAACTGATTGGTGCCGTCGAACGAGATGGTCTCGCCCTCGTTCCACTTGAGCTGTATTTCGTCCGGGGCCGGGCAAAGTTGGTTCTCGCGCTCGCCAAGGGAAAGAAAGCGCACGACAAGCGCGAGGACTTGAAGCGCAAGGAAGCCAATCGCGAAGTGGCCCGAGCAATGTCGTGGCGGGGACGGAAATGATGTACGCGATGCTCGTGACGGCATTGCTCGCCTCACCGCCCGCGCGGTTACAGGTCAGCACATCTAGCGGCGTCACGAGCATTGCATTGCTGCAGGTGCACGGAGATGGACCGCTCATTTCGCTGAATGCGTTGGCGCGCAGTCTCGGTGGCAACGTCGATCGAACGGACGCATGGTTCACGCTGCAGGTCGGCGCGGGGCGTTTCCGTTTTCTCGCAGGAACCCCGCTCGTCCAGGACGGTCCCGTGCTCGTCGGGATGCCTGCGGCGTCGCACGCGCGTGGAGATTCGCTTTTTGTCCCGCTCGCGTTTGTCGCCGAGATTCTCGCAGCACCTACTCATCAGGGCTGGACCTACTTGCCGGCGACGGGCACCCTTGAGGAGCGGCGCCACCATGTCACCATCGATCCGGGACATGGCGGCAGCGATGGCGGCAATCCAGGCAAGTTCTTTCCGCGCGGAATGACAGAGAAGGACGTCACGCTGAAGGTGGGCTTGCTGGTAAAGGCGGAGCTCGAGCGAAAGCGTGTCGTCGTCACGATGACGCGCAGCCGGGATACGTTGATCAATCTCGAGCAGAGGGCGCCGAGGTATTGTCAACGTACTTGTGATCTTTTTGTGTCGATCCACGTCAACTCGCTGGACCCCCGGCCCGGGTACACCAATGTCCGCGGCTTCGAGACCTATTTCCTGTCCGAAGCCCGGACCGAGGACGCGGTGCGCGTTGCTCGCATGGAAAACGAATCGCTTCGATTCGACACGCCGACCGTCGGCAACGATACCGGCAACAAGCTCGACTTCATGTTCAAGGACCTGCAGACGGCGGAGTTTCTCCGGCAATCTCAGCAGGCCGCAGCGATGATCCAGTCGCAGCTCTTTGAGGTTCAGGATGGTGGAAGTCGGGGTGTAAAGCAGACTGGCTTCGCGGTGCTTCGCACTGCCACTCGTCCGGCGGTGCTCATCGAGATGGGCTACGCGACGAACCGTGAAGATGCGGCGCTCATGACCTCGACCGACGGACAGCGCAAGTTGGCCGGAAGTATTGCGAGGGCGATCCTTGCCGCACTCAATCAGTTCGACCGCGAAACGACGGTGACGCCGGGAGGGCCCGGACGATGAAGGTGCGCGCGGCAATCTCGCTCCTCCTGGTTGGTGGTTGCGCCTGGTCCAATTCGCTCTATCAGGCGCGATTGCTCAGTGGCAACGCAGTTCAGGCCGAGCGCGAGCGCCGACCGGCTGAAGCGCAGCAGCTCTGGGGACAGGTCATGATCAAGGCCGACTCGGCGTACGCTCGTGATCCGCAGGGGATGCGGGGCGCGGAGGCGCTCTGGTTGGCCGGACATGCCGCGGCGAAAATCAATGATTGTCCGCACGCAATCCCGCGGTTGCAGAGTGCGATGTCGGCGGGATTCAGTGCGCCGTGGCGCCAGCAACTTCTCTTCGAACTCGCGTTGTGTGAGGAACCGCTGGGCGGACCAACGGCGGCCTCGCTCTACGCGACGCTCATTGCATCAACGAACGATCCATTGATCGCCCGTCGCGCGCGCCTGCGACTTGGGCACGCGCTGATCATTCGCGAAGACTGGTCCGGGGCGCTCACCATCCTGGCGAGCGACGACACGCTGCCGGCGCATCTCGATCGCGCGACCGCCCTCGCCGCCTTCGGGCGAACGGATCAAGCACTCCGTGAGCTCGAACGTCCACTCGCCGAGGCTGATACCAGCGTGCGATGGCTGGGGCTGGTCGAGGCGTTTGCTGCACACCCGGGCGGCGCGGCAGACGCATTGCTTGAACGCTTGCTCGCCTTTCCAAACGTTGGTGTCGAACTGAAGTCTCGCTGGCTGCTTGAGGGTGCGCGCACGGCGCTGGCTGTGGATGCTGCGGCAGCAGATCGCAGGCTGCAACTCCTCGCGACCCGCGGGTCCGGGGGCGCAACCGCCGAGGGTCGGGTGTTGCAGCAGCAGCTACTGCTCACGCGATCGGCCTCGCTGCCGGCGTTGCGGCGAGCGGTTGATTCGCTCTCGCGCACTGAGCTTTCGGACGACGGCGGTGGCGTACGTGTGCTCGCGGACTTGCTCCGCATTGCGCGCCAGCTGATCAACCGAACTGACGCGATCAGTGCGGGTGCAGTGGCGGGTGACCTGGCAATGTTTGGCCTCGCGGCTCAAGCGCAGGATTCGCTCGGTGCGCCGCGCCTGAGTGCGTGGTTCTTCCAGCGCCTCGAACGGGAATGGCCACAGTCGGCGTATCTCGCCAAGGCGATGCTGGCGCGCGCGCCGAACGAACCGGATTCCACCGACGCCATTCTGGCCCGCGTCCGCCGACTCTCGACCAACCCATACGTCAGCGCAGCCAACGGCGATGTGGCCGGCATGGTTCGCGTCACTCAGCTTGAGGATTCCCTCGGCCGCTATGTGGACCGAATGTGGGCCGGGCGGCCAGAACGCCAATGATGTTGAGTCGCTCCGTCGCCGGAATCGCATTCCCGAACCCGGTGCTTCTGGCGGGCGGCACGGCGGGATTCGGCCGCGAACTCGCTGGGGTCATCCAGATCGAGCGCATCGGTGGGTTGATTACCAAGGCGGTTTCCCTCGCACCGCGTCAGGGCAATCGTGCGCCGCGAGTCGCTGAAGTGTCCGGGGCGATGCTCAACTCGGTGGGGCTGGCGAATCCAGGCGTCGATCATGTTGCTGCGGACGAGCTGCCCTGGCTATCCGAACGGGCGCCGGCTCTGCGCGTGCTGGTCAACGTCGTCGGGTTTACCATCACCGAGTATGCGGAAGTAATTGCGGCGCTCGACGCGCTGCCGGGTCACGCCGGATACGAGATCAACCTCTCATGCCCCAACTCCAGCGCGGGTGGCGTCGAGTTTGGCGCGGACGCCGCGTCGGTGACGGCCGTGATCGCGGGATGTCGCCGGGCAACGCGGCGACCGCTCTTCGCGAAATTGTCTCCCGTCCTGCCGAACATTCCGGCGATGGCGGTTGCGGCACGTGATGCCGGAGCCGATGGCGTCTCGCTCGTCAACACGATGCCGGGAGCGGCGTACGATGGCGCAGCGCCTCGCCTCGGCAACGGCTTCGGTGGCGTGAGCGGGCCAGCGTTGCGGCCGGTGGGGCTCCTCGCGGTGCAACGCACTGCGGCTGCGTTACCAGGGTTTCCCATTATTGGTGTCGGCGGGATCTCGCGCGTCGAACATGTGCGCGATTACCTTCGCGCGGGCGCGGTACTGGTCGCGATCGGCACGGCGGCCCTCGCCGACCCGCGGTTGCCGGAACGTCTCGTTGCAGAACTGGAACTCTCCGATGGCTGAATTGATTGTCGCGCTCGATTTCCCGGATGCGCAGAGTGCCGTCAGTTGCCTTGACCTGCTCCCGGACGGTTGCGCGGTCAAGGTTGGATCCGTCATGCTCGCGCGAGCCGGCGCCGGGTTCGTCCGTGGGCTCGTCGGCGCCGGCCATCCGGTATTTCTCGACTCCAAATGGTATGACATCCCGAACACGGTGGCTGGCGCATGCAACGCTGCAGCCGATCTGGGTGTCGAAATGGTGACGGTGCACGCCGGCGGTGGCGACGCAATGCTGCGCGCGGCGGTGGATGCGGCGGCCGGTCGAATCAAAATCGTGGCGGTGACCGTACTCACCTCGCATGACGCGGTGAGTTACGCCGCGATCACGGGGCGCAATTCGATCAATATTGCCGACGAAGTCACGCGCCTGGCAGAGATCGCGCTGCGAGCCGGAGTTGACGGCATCGTCTGTTCGCCGGAAGAAGTCGGTCGAGTGAAAGGCGTTGTCGGCGTCGGGCGGATCGTGGTCCCGGGGATCCGCCGACCGGACGACGCGCGTGGTGACCAGGCGCGTGTCGCGACGCCGGAAGCCGCTGTGGCGGCTGGCGCGACGCATCTGGTGGTGGGACGGCCAATTACTGCGGCCGCGGATCCGGCAGCCGCGTATCGGGACTTTCTGGCGGCCGGTCAATAGTTCACGCGAGAGAGGCCAATTGTTCCGTCGTGTCGCCCCGGTTGCCCTGGTCTTCGTTGTCGCCTGCATCCAGCCACTTCGACTTGCCACCGACGATTCGCCGGTCGTGCTGTCGCAAACCCTTCTGCAAGCCTCCAATCCGGCCGAGCGCGGCAACTTTGCAGTAGGCACCCTCTTCTATGGCAGTGGTCGCGACAAGCAACGCGCGGAGTATCGCGACTCGGTGACGTTGAAGACGCGTCCGGTCAACGGCGCCAAGCTGGTCGCGGCGACATCTCCCGCGGCCGGTGCGTCGCGCAAGAAGTATTTCGGTTTCGGCTTCGATTCGATGCCGATCAACGGCCGCGTATGGTACCCCAAGGGTGATGGCCCGTTTCCGCTCGTGCTGATCGTGCACGGCAATCACGACATGAAGAAGTTTTCCGATCCCGGC
>JANYCP010000191.1 GCA_025360265.1 Gemmatimonadota bacterium | reverse complement strand
CGACGCTGACGGTGATCGCTCGCTGATCGATCGCTTCGCGGCCGAGACGCCGGCGGACGCCGAAGACGAGGTGATGTCGCGTTTCCGGGCAGAAGAGGTGGCGCGGGCACTGCGCACGCTTCCTGCCCGCGACTCGAAGGTCCTCTCGCTCTACTTCGGCCTCGACGGTGGCCGTGAGCACACGCTCGAGGAAATTGGCGCGATGCTCGGCGTGACGCGCGAGCGGGTGCGACAGCTGCGGGATCGGGCCCTTAAGCGTTTGCGCGAGGGAGAGGTCGGCCGGGCGCTGGCAAGCTTTGCGGCGTAAGCCACTGTCATCCTGAGCGAAGCGACCGCCTAGCGGTCGCGAAGTCGAAGGACCTCGGCTCTAAGCACCGATCGTGAATTCCTTTGGCGAGACCGAGGTCCTTCGACTACGTCGGCGCTTCGCACCGACTTCGCTCAGGATGACTACCCTTCCTCCCGACTAACTTCCCCCCATGTCCAAGAAGAAGGCTGAACGCGAGGTCTCTGCTGGCGGTATCGTGTTTCGACGCGATCCCGACGGCACCGCGCGTTTTCTCCTGATCAAGGACAGCTACCAGCATTGGGGCTTTCCCAAGGGACACCTGGAGGACGGCGAGTCGCCCGTGGCGGCAGCGTTCCGCGAGACGCGTGAAGAAACTGGCCTGGAACAGCTGGTGGTGCAGGGTCCGATCCGGATTATTGACTGGCACTTCCGGTTTCGCGGGCGCTACATCCACAAGTTCTGCCATTTCTTCCTCTTTGAGTCGCCCGACGGTGAATGCACGCCACAGGTGGCTGAAGGGATCACGGCGGTGCGCTGGGAAACGGTAGACAAGGCGCTCGAAGTGCTGAGCTACGACAATGCGCGCGGCGTGTTGCGGCGCGGCGCCGAGATGGCGCGTACGCTGCTTGCGGTCGGCGCCGGGCGGTCACGTCCGCGCCCCGAACCGATTCCTCCGGCCGTCACCGCTTCCTGACCTGAATGCCGGCCGTCGCCGCGTTGCTCGAGCGTCGACCGGCGATCCTGGCACTCCGCAAGGCGCTCCCCAAGGGTGAGTGGCCGTTGTTCACGGCACGCTCACCCTCCCATCTCGCCACGCTGCTCCATCATCATTGCCTCGACGCGATCATCATCGGACAGGATGCAGCGCGTGGGCCGGTATTCGATACGTTGCGGCGTGACTTTCCGGCAATTCCAATCATCCTGTATGTCCCCGCCCGTTCCGACGATGCGGAACTCCTCCGACGGATGCATCGCGAGCGCGTCGCGGCGCTGGCGATCGAGGGCATTGACGAACCAGTGTTTCCGCGAGTGCTTTCGCGCCACGGACTGACCGCACGGCGCCTGGCCGACCTTCTGCCGCTGGCACCGCGACTCGATCTCACCGATGACCTGCAGCGCAAGGTCTGGCAGCTGATCATCGTCAACGCGCCGCACCGCATCGATACCGCGTGGATCGCCGGCGAATTCGACGTGCGCCGCGAGACCCTCTCGCGACGCTTCGCATCGGGTGGAGCCCCGTCGCTCAAGCGAGCGATCGACGCAGCACGACTGGTCGCTGTGGCGCAGCTGTTGAGGAACCCCGGATACAACGTGGACGACGCGGCCCGCTTGCTGGGGTTTTCGTCAGTGTCGCTGCTGCAGCAAATGGCGCGGCGGACCTTCGGCGTATCGGCACGACGAGTTGCCAGCATGGAGGTCGCTCATGCGATGATGCGCCTCGCGCAGGGGGTTACGGCGCGCTGGCGCTGAGGATTCGCCCACCACCACGCGCACCGGTGCGTTCAGCCGTGTATGAAGGTCTCTTCATCTTCGCCTCACGATGGATTCACCGCCTCCCCGGTAGCTTGAGTCAACTCCTTCACCGTCAGGCACGGCTCATGGGCGACCAGCTGGAACCGGATCCGACCTCAGCGGTACCCGGCGCATTGGCAATGCTGGCAGCCAATGGGCAGGGCAGTCGTCGACGATTCCTGCGATGGATCAGCGGCATCGGTGCCACAATCAGTGGAGTACTCGTCGGCATTCCTGTCCTCCGATCATTCGCCTCACCGGCACTTGCCAAGCCGCAACCGGCGAGTTGGATCAAGGTGGCGGAAGACATCGCCCTTCTCGATATCGGTGTGCCGATCCGGGTCGACTTCCTGACCGATCAGCGCGACGCCTGGGTGGAAAGTCGGACACAGAACGCCGTGTGGCTCTACACCGAAGACGGCGCAAAGTTCAAGGCATATAATGGTCACTGCACACATCTGGGCTGCAGTTACTACTACGACAAGGATCTGAAAACGTTCGCCTGTCCCTGCCATCGGGGACAGTTTGACGTCAAGACCGGCGCGGTGCTGGCGGGACCGCCGCCCCGTCCGCTCGATGAATTGCCGGTCGAGATCCGCGACAGTTCTGTGTTCGTGAGCTATCGCGATTTTCGGCTCGGCGTCTCTGAAAAGCTGGGGGCCTGACATGGGCGTCCTGCGAAACTGGTTGGATCGGCGCCTCGACATCGGCTCGATTCGTGAAGGCCTGGTCGACCGGCCGATGCCGGGCAACCTGACCTGGTGGCATACGCTCGGCAGCGCCACCCTCGCCGTGTTCACCGTGCAGGTGGTGACTGGCATCGTGCTGGGGATGTACTACTCCCCGTCGCCCGACCACGCCTACGATAGCATCCGGTACCTGGAACACAGTGTGACCAGCGGCGCGCTGCTGCGGGGGGTGCATCACTGGGGCGCCTCGGCCATGGTGGTGTTGGTGCTGGCACACATGATCCGCGTGTTCAGCATGGGTGCCTACAAGTACCCGCGCGAGCTCAACTGGGTCCTGGGCATCGTGCTGCTGTTTGTGGTGCTCGGCTTCAGCTTTACGGGCTACCTGTTGCCGTGGGACCAGAAGGCGTACTGGGCAACACAGGTCGGGACCAACATCGCGGGCACCACGCCGTTTGTCGGTGGTGCCCTTGTCAAGTTGCTGCGAGGTGGCACGCAACTCGGGGCGGCCACACTCACGCGCTTCTATGCGCTGCACGTCCTCCTCTTTCCAGTGCTGCTGGGTGCATTTGCGCTCATGCACCTCGTGCAAGTGATTCGGCAAGGAATCGCGCCGCGCACCAAGGTGCTCGAGCAGAGTCCTCCAACGCGTACCGACGACCCGGCGTACGCGGAGTACTACAAGGCCCAGTATGCGGGTTCGAAGCGATCAGGTGTTCGCTTCTGGCCGGACATCATCGCGAAAGACGTGGTGGTCGCCGCGGTCGTGATCGTGGTCCTGGTGCTGCTGGCGAAGTTCTCGGGAGCGGGTCTCGAACCCCCCGCCGATCCGACCGATACGACGTACATCCCGCGGCCCGAGTGGTACTTCCTGCCATTCTTCCAGCTACTCAAGCTGGTACCCGGATCGCTGGAGAGCGCGGTCGCGGTTGGGGTCCCCGGCGCGCTCGTCCTGGCACTCCTGGCGCTGCCGTTCTTCGACCGACGCAGCATGCGGTCGCTGCGTCATCGTCCCGCAGCTGCGTTCAGCATGTTCTTCATTCTCGGCGGTGCTGGCCTGCTGCTCGGCGCATCGTTCCGCGGTGAGAAGCTCGGTGCCATCGCCACCGAAGTCGGTCGTCCGCTCACTTCAATCGAGCGGGCGGGACGCGCCCTGTTCAAGGCGCGCAACTGCGGTGCCTGTCATGCCATAGGTGACCAGAAGCCGGACACCAGTTCCGACACGCCGAATGCACCTGAACTTACCGAGGTCGGGCTGCACCATTCGGCGGCGTGGATGCACAGCTTCATGGAAGATCCGTTTCGCTTTCACGCCGATTCCAAGATGCCGAGCTTCGGCCCGCCCAAGCTGACCCACGAAGAGATCGAAGAGATCACGCGCTACCTGTCGTCGCTCCGCGGCCTCAAGTGGGCAACGGCCAAACAGGAATTCCACGACACGTTCCCTGAACCTGTCAAACGCACGGAGAAACCCTGAGTATGCGCAAGATGCTGATCGGCCTCGCCCTCGTCACCGCCGGCCTGGTGCATCGCGCTGCCGCGCAGGCGCCCGACGCCAAGGCGCTGTACGACGCCAACTGCAAGAAGTGCCACGGTGTGCTCGGCACCCCGCCCAAGGCGATGAAGGAGCAGTACTCGAAGATCGCCACGTTCAATGCGGAGTTCATTGCCAAGCACTCGATCGACTCGATCGTCACGATCCTGCGTAAGGGGAAGGGCGAGGACATGAAATCGTTCAAGACCAAGATGACGCCTGCCGAGATGGCGGCGGTTGCTGGATACGTGCACGAGCTCGCCACCAAACCACGTCCCTAGTCGAAGGTTCAAGACCGGAGGGTCTCATGTCAGCAACACTGTTGATGCATTTCGCACTGGCCACGATTTCGGTTGCGCCAGGTTCTGGCGGCCCTCGGGGCCATGAAGATGTTGCCATGCTTGTGCGCCGGTACGAACGGGATTTTCGCGCGGCCGCCGAAGTCCACGCGCGGATCCCGAGCTTTTCGCGACAGACCGGGCTGGCCTGCAGCGAGTGTCACACGTCCTTCCCGCAGCTGAATTCGTTCGGCCGAGCGTTCAAGATGAACGGCTACGTTCTGACCGACGCCCAGACCGTGACCGCCGGGGACAGCACGAAGCGGCTGGCGCTGAAGCTCAACCTCGTGCCAATGTTTTCCGCCGAGATCCAGAGCTCGTTCACTCAGCTCAATAAGGCGCTGCCGGGCACGCAGAACGGTACGGCGCAGTTTCCGCAGGTGATGAGCGTCTTCGTCGGCGGAGCGGTCACTCCCCGTCTCGGCGCGTACGTGCAGCTGACCTACGATCCGGCCATGGGCGGGATCGGGATGGACATGGCCGAGGTGCGCTACGCGGATCACACGTTGCTCGGGACCAAGCCGCTGGTCTATGGCTTCTCCCTCAACAACAATCCGACGCTGCAGGATGTCTGGAATACGGTACCGGCGTGGGGATTCCCGTACGCGGCGTCGAGCGTGGCGCCGACGCCAGCCACGGCCACGATGCTCGATGGCGCCTTTGCCCAGCAAGCGGCCGGCCTCGGCGCATATGCGCTGCTGGACAATCACCTGTATGGAGAGATCAGCGGCTATCGCAGCGCGCCACAGGGTGGTGCATCACCGCAGGATTCGACCTCGATGAATACGATCAGCGGAATCGCGCCGTATTGGCGTGCCTTCTACAAGACGACCTTCGCGGAACAGACGCTGATGGTCGGAACGCTCGGCATGTCGGCGTCACTGTATCCCGAGGGCATCACCGGTACGCGAAACCGGTTCACCGACATCGCGTTCGACGCGCAATACGAGCGACCGGTCGGTTCAGGCACCATGTCGGCGCACGCGATCTGGATTCGCGAAGATCAGAAGCTAGACGCCGACTTCGCCGCCGGAACTTCGGCCAATGCGACGAACACCCTGCAAACATTCCGGGTGGATGCGTCGGTCTACACGCGTTCGATGATCGGCCTGACGGCGGGGTACTTCCGCACGACCGGGACGACCGACGCGATGCGGTATCCGGCGGGCGCGGTCAGTGGCAGCGCAACCGGAAGCCCGAACAGCAAGGGGTTCCTGGCCGAATTGTCGGTACTGCCGTGGCAGAATACGCGGTTCGAGCTCCAGTACATCAGCTATAGCACGTTCAACGGAGCATCGCTGAACTACGACGGGGCCGGCCGAAACGCCAGTCACAACAACACGCTCTACCTGCTGAGCTGGGTGGCGTTCTAGCTGTGATCCTTGGCATGGCAGTGCACAACGGGGGCCGCTGAGCGACCGGCACGATGATGGGAAGTCAGCAGGGCATGATGTACAACGGATGGCGCGACGACCAGGGCACATACGGGATGGCGTTCCGCAACAACTTCGACCGGGTCGGTGCCTACGTCTCCTACCCGATGGGACAATTCGTTCCGTCGGCTGGCTATCAGTACCGCAAGGACGACAGTCCGGACGGCACGACATTCAATAGCAACGGCGCGTTCGTCGAAGGGACCTACCTGATCAGCAAGTACGCGACGGTCGGTGCACGCTACGACTGGTTCCGGCCCATTACGTCGGTCGAGAGCCGCCAGTGGGCCTTCACGCCATACATCAACATCCCGTTCCAGAACGGCCTTCAGCTCATTGCGGAATACACTCATCGGGATTTCCAGATCGCCCCGGCGGGCACGGTGCATCGCAGTAACGACTCCTTCCAGTTGTGGATGATCTTCATCCAGTAACCGTCTCGAGCCCTTCTGCGCAGCACGGCGGGCGGTCCCAGGAGACTGGGGCCGCCCGCTCCGGTTGGCCCCTGTTTTCCTGGCCCCATCCGCTACCTTTTCCCGCTTGTCCGCTCCCCGGGCTTGTGACTATTTTCACAAGCTGTTTCGGGACCTCACTTTTGACCTTTGACGACTGAGTGCCATGGCCACGGATTCAATGCTGCGCCCCGGCGAACTGAAGGACATCCTGCTCAAGGAAATCGAGGCAGCCGACCTCGGTTCCATGGACATCAACGACGTCGGCACCGTGCTGGAAGTGAAGGACGGCGTCGCCCTGATCTATGGCCTGCGCAGTGCCATCGCCGGCGAGATGCTGGAGTTCACGGCTCGCGAAACGGGCGATGTGATCACCGGGCTGGTGCTCAACCTGGAGCAGGACTCGGTGGGCGCTGCGATCATGGGCGACTACCTCAAGCTCAAGGAAGGCGACGAGGTGCGCTGCACCGGCCGCCTCCTCGAGGTCATGTCGGGGCCGGGCATTCTCGGCCGCGTGGTCGACGCCCTCGGCAAGCCGGTCGACGGCCTCGGTCCGGTTGACGCCAAGTCGGCGCGCCCCGTGGAATTCATGGCACCGGGCATCATCGTGCGTCAGCCGGTCACCGAACCGCTGCAGACCGGGATCAAGGGCATTGATTCAATGATCCCGATCGGTCGCGGCCAGCGCGAGCTGATCATCGGCGATCGCGGCACCGGCAAGACCGCCATCGCGATCGACACGATCATCAATCAGAAGGGCACCGGCGTCGTGTGCGTGTACGTCGCCATCGGCCAGAAGCGTTCCACTGTTGCGACCGTGGTGGAGAAGCTCAAGTCGGCCGGGGCGATGGAGTACACTGTTGTCGTTGTCGCATCGGCATCCGATCCAGCGCCGTTGCAATTCATTGCTCCGTACACCGGTTGCGCGATCGCTGAGTATTTCACGTACGAAGAGGGCAAGGCTGCTCTCTGCGTATACGACGATTTGTCCAAGCAGGCTGCGGCGTATCGTCAGATGTCGCTGATCCTTCGCCGCCCGCCGGGTCGAGAAGCCTATCCGGGCGACGTCTTCTATCTCCACTCGCGCTTGCTCGAACGTGCCGCCAAGATCAGCGCCGATCCGGAACAGACCAAGCTCGATCCGCGCATCAAGAAGCCGGGTGGTTCGCTCACCGCGCTGCCGATCATCGAAACGCAGGCTGGCGACGTGTCGGCATACATCCCGACCAACGTGATCTCGATCACCGACGGGCAGATCTTCCTGCAGACCGATCTCTTCTACGCCAACGTTCGTCCGGCTGTTGACGTCGGCATCTCGGTGAGTCGCGTTGGTGGCAACGCACAGATCAAGGCGATGAAACAGGTCGCCGGTCCGTTGCGCCTCTCGCTCGCACAGTACCGCGAGCTTGAAGCCTTTGCCCAGTTCGGCTCAGACCTCGACGCCGCAACGCAGCGTCAGTTGGCCCGCGGTGCCCGCATGGTCGAAGTGCTCAAGCAGCCGCAGTATGCGCCGGTGCCGGTCGCGGAGCAGATCGTGGCATTGTATGCCGTAACGAATGGTCACGTCGATGATGTCGATGTGCGCAATGTGCGACAGTGGGAAAAGGACTTCATTGACTGGCTGCGCTCGTCGCGGCCGCAGGTGCTTGCCGCGATCGTGGAGAAGAAGACGCTGGACGATGCGGTAAAGGGCGAGCTCAACGCCGCGATCGACGCGTTCAAGCCGATGTTCAAGCCGGCCTGATATGGCGACCAATCGCGCGCTCAAGGGACGGATCCGGTCCGTCAATAACACGCGCAAGATCACCAGGACGATGGAGCTCGTGGCCACGTCCAAGCTCAAGCGCGCCCAGGATCGCGTCGCCGCAGCGCGGCCGTTTGCCCTCGGTCTCGCCGAAGTGATCGCCGATCTCGCGACGCCCGATCTCGCCTCCGAGTTTCCACTGCTGCGTACGCCGGTAAAGCCTGCCGCCGGCGGGCCGACCCGTGCAGTCCTGGTGTTGATCACCTCCAATCGCGGCCTCGCTGGCGGCTTCAACGCCAACCTGATCAAGGAAGCGAAGCGGCGGATCGATGCACTCACCGCCGATGGCTACGCGGTCGAGATGATCGGCATCGGCAAGAAGGGCGTGTCATTCTTCAAGTACATCGGTCGGAAGTTTCGCAGCGAGCGCCCCGATATCGGCGACAAACCGACCTCGGAACACGCTGCATCGGTGATGGACGAGCTGATCACCGATTTCGCCGCCGGACAGCTCGGCGTGGTTGAGCTGGTGCA
>JANYCP010000143.1 GCA_025360265.1 Gemmatimonadota bacterium | reverse complement strand
GGTACCGAGCCGGGCGAAGGGGTATTTCTTCCCGGCTTCGACATTCGGGGCACCGCACACCACGCTGAACAACGTGCCACTGCCATCGTCGACGGTGGTGACGCGCAACTTGTCGGCGTTCGGGTGCTGCTTCGCTTCCGTTACCAGCCCAACAACGAACGCGCTGAGATCGGCGCCGATCCGCTCAATGGCGTCAACCGGTGCGCCGAGCATCGCCAGGCGAGCCGCAGCGTCCTTGCTGTCGATCGGGCGGCGCAAGAATGCCTCGAGCCATTCACGTGACGCGTTCATTGACCGATCTCGCCGAACTGGCGGAGAAAGCGCACGTCACCGCCATACAACAGCCGGATGTCCGGTAGTCCGTATCGCAGCATCGCAATGCGTGCCGGACCCATGCCGAAGGCGAAACCGGTGTACTTCTCCGGATCCACGCCGCAGTTCTTCAGCACCTGTTCGTGCACCATGCCGCAGCCAAGGATTTCGAGCCAGCCAGTGCCCTTGCAGGCGGCACAACCGCTGCCGCCACAAATGGTGCATGAAACATCCATTTCGGCCGATGGTTCGGTGAATGGAAAGAACGACGGCCGGAAGCGGACCTTGACGGATTCGCCAAAGACGCGGTGGGCGAAGTGCGACAGCGTCGCCTTGAGGTCGACGAACGTCACGCCTTCGTCGACGGCGAGCCCCTCGATCTGGGAAAACGCCGGTGCATGCGACGCATCGAACGGATCGTTGCGATAGGCGAGCCCGGGAATCACGACGCGATACGGCGGCGGGCCGTCGCGCATCACGCGCACCTGCACCGGCGACGTGTGTGTGCGCAGCAGTAGCGGCTCGCCCTGCGAGCCGCGTGCCTCGAGGTAGAGCGTGTCGTGCATATCGAGCGCCGGATGATCGGGCGGGAAATTGAGCGCGAAGAAATTGCGTTCCTCGTTTTCAATATCGGGTCCCAGCGCGACGGCGAATCCCAGCTCACGAAAGATCGCGACGATCTCGTCGATGACGATCGACACCGGATGGCGCGTCCCGGTCCACGTGTCGCGACCTGGCAAGCTGAGGTCGAGATCACGCGACGCAGCGGCGTTTGCACCCCGAGTCAGCTCAGCTCGGCGCGCGGCGAATGCCGCTTCGAATTCGAGCTTGATGGCATTGAGTGCTGCGCCCACTGTGCGCTTCTCTTCAATGGAAAGCTTGGCGAGCGCCTTGAGCTGACTGGTGAGTTCCCCCGCTTTGCGGCCGAGCACGGCGATCTCTTCGGCGTCGAGGGCCGACGCATCAAGCTGCGCCACCGCCGTAAGGCGTTGACGCAGCGAGTCGAGCGTGTTGTGGTCGGAGGGAGTGTTCACCGGCGCTCCGAAGGGGCGGGCACCGTCAGCCCTGATGAGCCTTGGCAACCTCGACAATTGTCGCGAACGCGGCGGCATCGGAGATCGCAAGTTCCGAGAGCACCTTGCGGTTGATCTCGATACCTGCCGTCTTGAGGCCGAACATCAGCTTGGAATACGAGATCTCGTGGATCCGCGCCGCAGCGCCGATACGCGTGATCCAGAGGCGGCGGAAATCACCCTTCTTCTTCTTGCGATCGCGGTAGGCGTACGCCATGCCGCGCTCGACATTTTCCTTAGTGGCCTTGTACAGCTTGCTGCGGGCCCCGCGGGCGCCCTTGCCCGCTTCCATGATCTTCTTCTTGCGCGCGTGATGCGCGACTACGCCTCTGGCTCTTGGCATGGTTCAGTTCCTCACGCTTGCAAAAGCTTGATGGTACGTCGGTAGTCGGCCGAGCTCACCAGGGCGGCCTTGCCGAGCTGGTTCTTGCGCTTGGTCGACTTCTTCGTCAGGATGTGCCGCTTGTTTGCCTGGCCGCGCTTGATCTTGCCGCTGCCAGTGATCTTGAACCGCTTCATCGCGGCACGCTTCGTCTTCTGCTTCGGCATCGTTGGTTTTCTCCGTTCGGTCGGCGTCCCACGCCTCTGAGTGCACGCACTACTTCGGCGCGAGTACCATCACCATGTTGCGGCCATCGAGCTTGGCGTCCTGCTCGACCTTGCCGACGTCGGCCAGGGAGGCCGCCACGCGATCCAGCACCGCCTTGCCCAGCTCGGTGTGCGCGATCTGCCGCCCGCGAAACATCATCGTGACCTTGACCTTGTTTCCTTCACCCAGGAATTCCCTGGCATGCCGGACCTTGAAGTCGAAGTCGTGATCATCGATCCCCGGCCGGAATTTCACTTCCTTGAGGTGGATGATGTGCTGCTTCTTCTTGGCAGCCCGCGCCGCCTTTGCTTCCTCGAACTTGTACTTGCCATAGTCCATGATCTTGACCACGGGCGGCCGGGCCATCGGCGCGACCTCGACCAGGTCGAGACCCCGCTCTACTGCCGCAGCCAGTGCTTCATCAATGGAAAGCACACCCAGCTGTTCACCTTCTGCTGTCACAACTCGGACCGGCGAGATGCGAATTTGCCGATTCACCCGGACCCGGCGTTCACGCTCGAAGGAGGACAGTGTGCCATTCCTGGTTTGAGTACCAAAACACGAACGCCCCACCAAAACTGGCGGGGCGTCCAAAGAGGTGCACCGCGGCCCCGTAGGACCGGATGCTATGACTCTCAGGACCCATTCGCCCATGCTGCATGGCTCGGGGTGGGACGGCATCGCCATCCGCTTGAACGAGGGAAGTATACAGGAGACGGGACACCCACCGCAAGGGGGACGTTGCTGGATGTGACGTGAGAGGTGAGACGTGAGACGGAGCCTCCGATTGAAGCAAGCGCCCCAGCATCCCACGGAGCCCACGTCT
>JANYCP010000133.1 GCA_025360265.1 Gemmatimonadota bacterium | reverse complement strand
CGTGGTCGGCGGTATCGTGATCATGAACATCATGCTGATGGCGGTGAACGAGCGCACGCACGAAATCGGCATTCGCAAAGCGGTCGGCGCACGTTACAAGGACATCCAGCGGCAATTCCTCGTGGAAGCAGTTCTCCTTTCGCTCATGGGTGGCCTGCTGGGTGTCGCGGCCGGTTGGGCGCTTGCCCAGATGGTCGCCGAGTTTTCTCCACTCCCCGCGAAGGTGACGCTTTGGTCGGTTGGGGTCGCACTGGCGCTCGGCGCCGGCACAGGCATCCTCTTCGGGGTGTACCCCGCGTCACGTGCAGCGCGGCTTGATCCGATCGCTGCGTTGCGCCATGAGTAGCCGTTGACCTTCCGAATTCCGAATGTGGGTGAAGGGGTATTGCTCGCATTCGACGCGATGCGCGCAAGCAAGCTGCGCTCGGCGCTCACCATCCTGGGTGTGGTGATTGGCGTGACCACGGTGATGGTCATGGCGTCGCTGGTCGAAGGAATACGCAGCCAGATCTTCGCCTCGATTGAGAATGCCTCGCCGCAGACGTTTTATGTGATCCGGTTCTTTTCCTCGACGCCCGTCAACCCGCAGAACCTGCCGGCCGAGGTGCGTGTTCGCCCCGTGGTCAATGAGGAAGATGCTATTGCTGTTCGCCGGGCACCGTCCATTCGCCACGCTGGACTCTGGGTGCAGTTGCGTCAGCGAATTGAATATCAGGGCGAGCGTTCGCAGGGGCTCCTGGTGTGGGGCGCAGACAACGCGTACCTCGACGTGCAGGGTGGCACGCTGCTCCAGGGACGCTGGTTTTCCACGGGTGAGCTGGCCGACGGCTCCCAGATGATGGTGATCGAACAGGACGTCGCCACAAAGCTGTTCGGGCACAACGACGCGATCGGCCGCGTAGTTCGCATTGGAGAACATCCATTCACCATCATTGGCGTGTTCCAGAATCCCGAGAACATCTTCCAGCCGCCGGGTTCGCAGAATGGTGCGGTCATCCCGTTCCGCGCTGCGCGTCAGAATTTTCACTATGACGAAACCAACGCACTTTT
The DNA here is from genome assembly GCA_025360265.1 of Gemmatimonadota bacterium. Lineage (GTDB taxonomy): Bacteria > Gemmatimonadota > Gemmatimonadetes > Gemmatimonadales > GWC2-71-9 > Palsa-1233. The sequence continues at coordinate 10,726 of JANYCP010000133.1, read as the reverse complement.
CGTCATCGTGCTCGCCCAGCGCGGCGTCGGGATTGAGCGGGCCAAGGATGACGCGATCGCCGCCCTGCGCCAACGACGCGGTCTCAGGCCGGGCGCTCCGAACAATTTCGACCTGCTGACCCAGGACCAGATTCTCGGGATCGTCGACAAGCTCACGTCGGCATTTTTCCTGGTGATGATCGCGTTGTCCAGCGTGGCGTTGCTGGTTGGCGGCATCGGCGTGATGGCGATCATGATGGTGTCGGTCACCGATCGCACCCGCGAGATTGGTGTGCGCAAGGCACTCGGCGCGACGCGCGGTGAGATTCTGCTGCAGTTCCTGGTGGAAGCCGCAACGTTGACGGCATTTGGCGGACTCATCGGCATCGCGACCGGCATGATCGGCGGAGAAATCCTCAAGTCGGTACTCGGCATCAAGAGTGGTCCACCGTTGTGGAGCGCGCTCGTCGCCACAGGCGCTAGTGTCGCGATCGGACTGGTGTTCGGTGTCATTCCAGCGAATCGTGCGGCGAAAATGGATCCGGTGGAGGCGCTACGTTATGAATAATTCGATCGACCTGCTCGCCATCATGGCGCATCCCGACGACGCAGAGTTGCTCTGCGGTGGTACGCTCGCCGTAACGGCGGATCAGGGACATCGTGTCGGCATCGTCGACCTGACGCGCGGAGAACTGGGCAGCAAGGGTAGCGCGGAGATTCGGGCCGCTGAGGCGCAACAGGCGGCGGAGATCCTTGGCGCAGCGTCTCGCGAAACGCTTGGGCTTCCAGATGGACATCTCGCCAACACCGATGCCATGCGCCGGCTGGTGGTTGAAGCAGTTCGTCGGCATCGGCCGCAAACGATTGTCACGCATTACGTCGTCGGGCGACATCCTGACCACAGAGTCGCGAGTGAACTGGTGCGGGATGCCGCATTCCTATCAGGGCTCAAAAATTACCCGGCCGATGGCGCTCCGTTCCGCCCGTCGAAAGTGATTTACACGCTTTCGTACCGCGAAGATCACGTCAAGCCGACGTTCGTCGTAAATACGACTGCGGGATTCGAGCGGAAGCTCAAGGCGATGGCTGCGTTCGCTTCCCAGTGGGATGGCGACACCAAGGGGGGTGGCGAGGCCTACCCGACGGGCCAACACCTGTTCGATCTGGTCCGGACGCAGGATGCCCATGCCGGGTCGCGCATCCGGGCGGCGTACGGGGAGCCGTTCTGGACGCCTGAGACGATGGCGGTGGCGGACGTCGTTGGATTGGGAGTGCATAGCTAGCTGGTGTGGGGTTGGGGTTGGGGCATGGCACGTGGGGGCTCTCTCGCTCCGTGGATGTCGCAGGCAGATCCGTCCACTGTTCGGAGCGTCTCCGCGCGCTCCATCCAAGCCTCGCTTCGAGAGCCCCACGCCCCACGCCCCATGCCCCATGCCCCATGCCCCACACCCCATGCCCCACACCCACGCCGCTACATTTCCCCCAATGGAACTGACCTATCTCGACCATTCCGCCACCACGCCGGTGCGGCCCGACGTGCTCGAGGCGATGCTCCCCTATTTCAGCTCGTCCTGGGGCAACCCGTCCTCCTCCCATCGGTTCGGCCGTGCCGCGCGCGCTGGCCTCGAACTGGCCAAGCGCGAGACCGCCGGTGCCCTCGGCGTGGAACCCAACCAGGTCATCTTCACATCTGGCGGCACCGAGGCCGACAACCTCGCCCTGATCGGCGCGGCCCTGGCCGCACGTGCGCACGGCCGGCCGATGCATGTGGTAACGACCGCCATTGAGCACAAGGCGGCGCTCGCCTCATGCCACGCCGTCGTCGCGCTCGGCGGCAAGGAAACTATTCTCGGTGTGGACGCCGATGGCATTGTGCGGTTCGACGAGCTCGACGCCGTGCTCAAGGAGCGCCCGGCCCTCGTGTCGGTCATGTGGGTCAACAACGAAGTCGGTGTGGTGCAGCCGATGGTGGAAATCGGCGCACGATGTCGTGCGGCCGGTGTGCCATTGCACAGCGATGCGGTGCAGGCGTTCGGCAAGCTGCCGATCGACATGAACGCCGCCGGGTGCACACTCCTTTCCATCAGCGGGCACAAGATCGGCGCACCGAAGGGAATTGGCGCGCTGATCGTTCGCGACCGCAAGATTGTCGAGGCAATCATTCACGGCGGCGGTCAGCAGTACGGCATTCGCCCGGGAACCGAAAACGTCGCAGGCGCGGTGGCGCTCGGGCGCGCTGCGTTGATCGCCCGTCGTGAACTTGATGACCATGTCATCCGACTCACGGCGCTCCGGAATGAACTGGTCGCGCGGTTGACCGCCGCCGTGACGGACATTGTTGTGCACGCGCAGAATGTCCCCCACGCTCCGCACATCGTGTCGGTTTCAATTCCGGGTGCTGAGTCCGAAGCATTGCTCATGCATTTCGACCTGGCGGGCATCGCCTGCTCCGGCGGATCGGCCTGCAACACTGGCGCGGTCGAGCCATCGCACGTCCTGGTGGCAATGGGCGTGGAGCGATCGCTTGCGCTCGGCACCATCCGCTTCTCCCTCGGCCACGAGACCACGGCGGCCGATCTCAACCGGCTCACCGAAGCATTTCCGGGAATCGTGGAACGGGTCCGCCAGCTGAGCGTGGCACTCGGACGTGCCTGACAAGCGGAAAGTTCTGGTGGCGATGAGCGGCGGCGTTGATTCGTCGCTGGCCGCTGCGTTGCTCGTTGACCAGGGGTGGGACGTCATCGGTGCGACGATGAAGCTTTTCTGCTACGGCGACGACGTCCCGGACCGCCCCTGCTGCTCACTCGACTCCATTGCTGACGCCCGCGCCGTGGCGCATCGCCTCGGCGTGCCGCACTACGTCGTGAATCTCGAAGACCGTTTTTCCCAGAGCGTCATTGCGAATTTCGTGGACGAATACTCGCGCGGCCGCACGCCGATCCCGTGCGTGCGCTGCAACTCGTTCACGAAGTTTCGCGACCTGCTCGCCCACGCCAATGCGCTCGGCTGTGACGTGATTGCAACCGGCCACTATGCCATCGTTCGCGACGGCAAACTTTTTCGCGGCAGCGACCGCACCAAGGATCAGAGCTATTTCCTTTGGGGCATCGACAAGCAAGTCGTCGCTCGCATGGTGACTCCGGTAGGTGAACTCACCAAGACCGACACGCGAGCTCAGGCGCGAGCGATGGCGCTCACCACCGCTGACAAACCGGAAAGCGTCGATATCTGCTTTGTGCCAGACGACGACTACGTCGGCGTGCTCGAACAGCACCTGCCGGCCCACGCGCCGGCATTTGCCGCGGGTGCGTTCGTGACCACATCGGGCCAGGTGATGGGCGAGCATCACGGATTTGCGCGCTATACCGTTGGGCAGCGGAAGGGGTTGCCCGGTGGTCGCGCCCTGCCGCTGTATGTGATCGGCATTCGCCCGGAGACGCGAGAGGTTGTCGTTGGAGATGCCGATGAGCTTCTCGGCCACGAGGTCACGCTTGAGGAGTGCAACTGGCTCGACACGCCGCTGGTCACGGGCGATCGCTGCCAGGTGCAGTTGCGTTACCGCGCGGAGGCGGTGCCCGGTGTGGTGCGAAGCAATGACGGGGTGCGCTGCGTGCTCGACCTCGAAATCCCGGTGCGAGCGATCGCACCGGGACAGTCGGGTGTGTTGTATTCGTTTGAAGAGCAGGTCTTGGGAGGCGGTGTGATCGCCTAGCTGCCCATCTTGCTGGCGAAGTCCTTCAGTGCCGCTTCCTGGTCCGGCGTCATCTTCTCCGGCAGCTTCACCTGCACCGTGACAATCTGATCGCCCGTCTGCCCATTCTTCTCAATGCCATGCCCTTTGATGCGAAACCTGCGACCCGGCTGCGTTGCGGCCGGAATCTTCAGCTTCACTTTCGCACCACCGACGGTCTTTACCTGAATGGTTGAACCCATCAGCGCCTGAGCCAGCGTCACGGGAACTTCACAGAGAATGTCGAGGCCATCGCGTGAGTAGAACCGATCGGGCTCGACCTGAAAGGTGATCAACACGTCGCTGGCTGGCCCACCGGCTTTGGCACGCGGCCCCTGCCCCTTCAAGCGCACCTTGCTGCCAGTGTCGGTTGCGGCTGGTACCGTGACGAGAATCTGCCGCTGGGCGCGCAACTCGCCGCTGCCGTGGCAGGTATGACAGCGCTTTGATGGAACGGTTCCTCGGCCACGACACACCGGGCAAGGACGGTTCACGGCGAAGCCCCCTTGACCGAACGAAATCGCACCCGAGCCGTTGCACTCACCGCACGTCGACACAGTCGCACCGGGCTCGGCGCCAGTGCCACCGCAGGTGGCGCACACGTCATTCATGGTGAGCGTGAGCGGCACCTTGCCGCCGGTTGCCGCCGTGCGAAACGGAACTGCGACGGTGACTTCGACATTCTCTGGCCCGACCGACGCACTTGCCGTGGCCTGGCGGGCACGACCGCCAAATATTGAGGAGAAAATGTCGCCCAGCCCGAATGAACCGAAATCGCCGTACTCGAATTGCTCCTCGGCATTCGGGCGACCGCCACTCCTCGGTTGAGCCGGTCCGCGCGGCGAAAATCCACCGCCGAATGCGCCGAGCTTCCGCATCTGATCGTACTTGGCCTTCTTCGTGGGGTCGGAGAGGACACCGTTTGCTTCGGAGAGCTGCTTGAATTTCTCCGAGGCCTGCGGATTGTTGGGATTGGCATCAGGATGATACTGCTTGGCAAGCTTCCGGTACGCTTTCTTGATTTCGATCGCCGAGGCGGAATCGGGAACGCCAAGTACCGCGTAGAAATCCTGCGTCGCCACTCAGGCGACTCCGTGCGAGGAGTAGACCTGTACCCGCGCCGGACGAATCACCGTCCCCTTGTATGCGTAGCCGGCCTGGAACGTCGCCTTGACGGTATTGTCCTGCCCCGAGGTTTCGGGCGCGACCGCCGCGACTGCTTCGTGCATCGTGGGATCGAACGGAGCTCCAGTCGGGTCGAGACGTTCAAGTCCAGCCGCTTCCAGTTCTTTCTGCATCTTCTTCGACACGACATCAAACGCCGCGCGAAACGACTCGTACGACGTCGCCGCCGCATCGCTCTCCCCCAAACGCGTTACGTCGTCGAGTACGTCGAGCAGGCGTACGACGAGCGCAGACGCGCCGCGGTTGAACGCTTCGGCTTTCTCCTTGGCGGTTCGCTTGCGGAAGTTGTCGAACTCGGCCGCCAGACGGAGCAGCCGGTCCTCGGCCTGAGCGATCGCCTCAACGGCCTCCACGGTCGTCGCAGACTCACCGGCAGACCAATCCTCACCCAGGGGCAGCGGTTCAGCCGGAAGGGGCTCTTTCGGGTCAGTTGAGTCGGGTGGGACGGTCTCGGACATCAGCGCTGGGCTCCGGGCACAGGGGTTCTCAGTAAGCAACGCAACCCATGTGCCCCTGCGCAATGCCGGATTGGCAGATTACCCCAACGAAACTGGTTGTGCCGGCCCTACAGCCCAGCGTGACACGTCCACCCTCCGGGCCAAGCCTACTGTACCGCCACCAGTTCCACCATGAAAACCAGAATCGAGTTACCCGGCACTCGCGGCTGCCTACCGTTCGGACCGTATCCGAGGTCCGACGGAATGATCAGCTGGCGCTTCCCGCCAACCTTCATCCCGACGAGGCCCTCGTCCCAGCCCGGGATCACGGCGCGTGCGCCGAGGATGAACGGGTGGATCCCGGCATCGACCGGAGTGCCGTCGGCGAGGGTCCCGTCATACTTGGCGGTCACTTGCTTGCCAACAACCGCCTCCGCGCCGGTACCAACTACCAGGTCGCGAAAGTAGAGGCCTGATGCGCTCTTGGTGGAGCCCTTCAGATCGACCTGAAGGGTCGGCGCGTACGTCCCAGCCTCGAGGATCGGATTCAGCGGACCACCGCCGGGAGCCAGGATCACCTGGCCGCTCCCCGGCGCTGGCGGCGGTGGAGCATCGGCGGGCTTGGCACAGGCGACGATTGCCAGCACGGCAACCGCGATCAACGACGAATGGGCACGAGACACGCGTTCCTCGAGTTGGTTCAGGACCGCGCCAATATAGGGGTGCCTGCTCAGGATGTGCCAGACTCGATCAGGAGTGTCACGGTGTAGGCCTTCGGATCGATCGTCTCATTCTGACGACGAATCGGCAACACAGCGGACGGCATGAATCGGAACCCCTCCACGTTGATTGGGGTTGCGCCGAGGGTGAAGTAAGGATTGTCGCGGCGAGGAGGATCGGCGGCGGGGTTGTCGAGATGGAGGGCGAGCAAGGCTTCGCCGGCCTGGATGCAGAGCACGCCGAGCGGGCAGCGAGAATCCGAAACAACCGAATCGAATCGCACGGTCCACGGCGTCCCCTGAATCGTCGCGCCGGTTCCGACCTTGAGCGTCACTGCGCCGGGAACGGCAACAGAACCGATGCCGTCGGAGGAGCACGCAATCGCCGTGAGTGCCACCAAGGCGATTCGATTGATGTGACGCATTGGTTCCCCCAGGAACAGGAAGCAGTCACCTGCAAAGATGACGCTCGACGGCGCTCCGACGTCACATGCTTATTGTCAGCGGCGAGTTCGAAGCCCTCGCCAGAGCGCGAGCAGCGCGGCCTGCACTGCCCGCTCGCGAATTTCGTGTCGCGTGCCGCCAAAGACACTCTTGTGCGACTCAACGATGCCATCGAGAGACGTCGCGAACCAGACAGTGCCGACCGGCTTTTCCTCTGAGCCGCCGCCCGGACCGGCGATACCGGTGATTGCGACAGTTACCTCCGCGCCCGAGCCGCGCGCGACACCCGCCGCCATCGCCTCGGCGACCTCCGACGAGACCGCACCGTGTGCTTGAATGAGTTCCGGTGAGACATCGATCGCTGCCTTCGCACGATTGGAATACGCAATCATGCCGCCCAGAAAGACGTCGGACGCGCCCGGAACACCCGTGACCCGTGCTCCGAGCATTCCGCCAGTGCACGACTCGGCGACGGCAAGCGTCCGATTGGACTCACGCAGTCGCTGCAGCACGATGGCCGCGAGATCCACGTTGTCTTCGCCGTATGCCCATTCACCGGCGCGATCGCGAAGGCGTCGAATGCCATCTCCCAGCATGGTGTCCGCATCGCCTGCTGCGACATTCCATGCCGTCAGCCGAAGATCGACCCCCTCTGTGCTCGGCAGGTACGCGAGCGACAATGGTGCGAGCGCGTCCTCGAGATCAGCAACGCGTTCGGCGAGCGTCGACTCAGGAATCCCGCAGGTGCGCAAGGTGGCCGAACGAATGACGCTGGCGACCGCCTGCGTGCGCAATCGCGGCACGACTTCGTGCTCAGCCAACATGCGCATTTCCAGCGGAACACCCGGCAACATCACCACCGTACCTCGGGGCGACTCGAGCCAGAGTCCCGGCGCCGTTCCCCACTGATTGGGAAGTGCGATTCCGCCACTGGGAACCATCGCCTGCGATCGATTGGATTCCACCGGCGTGCGGCCGACGCGCCGATAGCGGGCGAGCACCGCTTCCCACACGGTGTCGTTGAATTGCAGCGGCATGCCGAGCAACTCGGCAACGACGTTCTTGCTGATGTCGTCGCGCGTCGGCCCCAGACCGCCGGTCGTGATGACAAACCCGGTGCGCGTCAGCGCCTCGTCAACCGCCGCACGAATTGCATCGGGAGAATCACCGACGCTGGTGCGCCGCACGACCGCCACACCTTCCGCACTGAGGGTGCGCCCAAGAAATGCTGAATTGGAATCGAGGGTAAAACCGAGGAGGAGCTCGGTGCCGATGGTGAGGAGTTCGACGCGGTCGATGGACATTCCTAAAGATAGGAGATAGGAGATAGGAGAGAGGAGAGAGGAGGGAGCAACTACCTCGCCCTGAACGAAGTGAGGGGCCTCCAGAATCTCCGGTGCACGGAGTCTGGAGGTCCCTCGCTGCGCTCAGGACGAGGAACTTCTTCCGTCTACCCGCCTCACATCACCGTAAACAGCTTCCGATACGTCACCATGTAATCGACAAACGAGTACACCGTCAGTGTCAACGCAATGCCGAGCGACACGGCGACGAATCCGCCGTGAAATTGGTGCCAGTATTGCGCGAAATGGGAGTTCTCCCAGCCGAGTGGTTGCACCATGTCACGGAACGCGAACCAGGTCAGCGTTCCGCCAATGAATACGTTCTGCAGCACTGCCTTCATCTTGCCGGCGTTGCCAGCGGCGATCACCACGCCGCGCGACTGCGCCCAGGCGCGAAAAACCGTCATGGCGATCTCGCGACCGATGAGCAGCAGGCAGACCCAGAGCGGCACACTGCCCCAGACCGGGATGTTATACAGAGCCTCTCGCTGTTGCGAGATCCACCAGATCGGGCCGAGCGTGGCGAAGAGGAGCAGCTTGTCGGCTATTGGATCCAGGATTTTGCCGAGATCGGTGACCTGGTTGCTGCGGCGAGCGATGCGGCCATCGATCACGTCGGTGACAGCGGCTGCGATGAAAATGACGAAGCAGATGATCTTGGGCCAGTAGCCATTGATGAACGGCAATAGTGCGATGACCGGCGTGATCAGGATTCGCGCCAGTGTCAGGATATTCGGAACGGTCCAGGTTTTCGGCGCGGTCATCCGAGCGACTTGAGTACCAGCTTGCTGACCGCCTTCAATGTGTCGAACACGCCATCGCCGCGGGTGGCCACACCCTCGAACGTCGGCACGCGTTCCACCCAGACGCCGTCGATTTCCTTGACCAGGTATTCGCCCGGGCGATACGGATCGGGCGTCGGTTTCTGGCGATCCGGGTCTTCGACCGTCCATCCGGGATTCAGCGCCGCATCGAGCGCTGACACCGGTGCGGCGTTGGGGAGGTCGCGCTTGTTGTACTGGATCACGAACGGCAAGCGGGTCAGGTCGTAGCCGTGCTGCGTCATGTTGTCGTACAGGTTCTGCATCGCTTCGAGATTTGCTTCCGTGCGGTCAATTTGCGAATCCGCCACGAACACCACGCCATCGACGCCTTTGAGAATCAGCTTGCGCGAGGCGTTGTAGTACACCTGCCCCGGCACCGTGTAGAGATGAAAGCGCGTGCGGAATCCCCGGATCGTGCCGAGATCAACCGGAAGGAAATCGAAGAAGAGGGTCCGTTCCGTTTCGGTGGCAAGCGAGATCAGCTTTCCTTTCGATGATGGCGCGACTTTCTCGTAGACGTACTCGAGATTGGTCGTCTTGCCGCCGAGTCCGGGGCCGTAGTAAACGATCTTGCAGTTGATTTCGCGTGACGCGTAATTGACCAGGGACATGTCCTGCGACCTCTCAGCCCGTACCGAAGAGTTTGTCCAGCTCGTCTTCCGCTTCGCCAACAAAAGACGCATCGACGTGACCAGTGGAACCGGTGTCCCGCGTGAACATCGCCGTGAAGATTGCCGTCAGATCGGCCACCGTGGCCCGCATCCGCAGCTTGACCAGGCCCAGCGTGGTCCGGTTGTCAAAGAGGACGACAAGAATGACCCGGCGGGCAATATCGGCGAGATACAGTGACTCGCGTTCACCCTGATGAAAGAGCGTGCCAAAATCTGATTCGCCGAGCAGTCGCGCCAGCTGATCATTGGCGGAAAAATCGGCGGCGGTGAGCGAAGCGAAGGCCGTGGGATCGAATGTCGGTGCTTCGCCCACCGAGATCAACATCTGCCCGGCTCGGTCGACGAGCAGCGCCGTTCGCGCGTTGGCGTCGCGCAGGAACTCCACGAGCACGGTGCGGATATGCACCGAATCTTCTTCGTGGAAGGCCCATGACGCTGCTCGTGGTGCGGTCATCGCAATTCCTCGCGCGCAGTCAGGGCATGGGTCAAGGTGACGCCGTCGACGTACTCCAGTTCGCCGCCCACCGGCAATCCGCGAGCAAGTCGCGACACGCGAACACCGTTGTGCGCCGCGAGGACCTGTTGCAGATACGTCGCGGTCGCTTCGCCTTCGAGCGAAGAATTCGTCGCCAGAATCACCTCACGGATCTCGCCACCCGCCAGGCGCCGTTCGAGCAAGCCGATGCGCAACGCGTCGGGACCGATCCCATCGAGCGGCGAAAGCCGTCCACCCAGCACGACATACTTGCCGCGAAACGCCCCCGATCGTTCAACCACCGCGACGGCCGACGGTTCCTCCACCACACACACCAGCGCCGCATCCCGGCGCGGGTCGGTACAGATGGAGCAGACATCGTCCTCGGTTGGCTGCCCGCACTCCGCGCACGGATGTACCCGTTCCGCCACCGTGGTGACGGCCGTGGCCAAGGAGGTCATTCGCTCCCGAGGCTGCTGCAAGAGGTGATACACCAATCGCTGCGCCGTTTTCCGTCCCACACCCGGAAGCCGCGCAAACTCGGTGATGAGCGTTTCGAGCGCGTTCACCCGTTGTCGTCGAGGCGTCGTTGCGCCTCGGTGATCGCCGCCATGATCAGATCGGACAGCAAATCCGCGTCACGCGCCTCGAATGCCTCGGGCGAAATCTGCAACGCCCGCACTGTCCGATGTCCGTCAACCTTCACACGCACGAGCCCGCCGCCGGCGGTTGCTTCCGTCATCTGTTTCGACAGCTCGGCGTCCGTTCGACGATCACCGTCGGTTCGGAGCTGCGGCTGGGATGCTCTGGTCGAATCTGCCAATGGGTTCTGCCTCTTGGTGACCGCTTAATCGTCGTCCACGAGCTCCAAATCTAACGCGTTCACTGCGGCGTCGAGCGCCGGGTCCTTGGTCCGCAA